>NZ_JBIVQL010000006.1:0-267934 GCF_044755105.1 Arthrobacter sp. NPDC092385 | reverse complement strand
AAGACCTCTTAGTCGTTGGCGTGTGTGGTAACCACCAACCTAAGAGGTCTTCACCCTTTCACCCTGCAACCAACGTCCTGTCTCAGTACACCTAGTCCCGCAGGAAGCGGGCCGGGGCCGTCTGCGTCATGACCCGCGCCACCGTGTCCTGCTGGCGCTTGGACGCCTCCAGCAGGCGTTCGAGGACCCGGCGGTCGAGGACGGCCTCGCCCGCTGTGGGCGACGCCTCGGGGGACAGGGCGAGCAGCGTGGACCACAGGGCTTCCTTGCCCTTGAGCAGTGACTGCAGGGCCTCGAGTTCCAGCTGGGCGCCTGCGCTCTTCCTGCGCCGCATCGGATTCAGGGGATCGAGGTCGGCGACGACCGACATGGCGCGGGCGAAGACCATCTTCAGGACGCTCGGCCGGTGTCCCAGGGATTTGATGAGCCTCTTGAGGAAGGTGCGTTCCTCGCCGATCTCCTGACGCAGCCCGGCGAAATCCTCCTCGTAGGGCGTTCCCGCCCAGGAGATCCGGGCCGCGTTGAACAGCCGGACGCCGTTCGTGGCGCCGACGAGGTGCAGATCGAGGTAGGGCAGAAGGGTGTCCAGGTCGAGCTGGCGTACCGGGATCCCGTTCGCGGCGCGCATCATGAGAGTTCCTTCCGTGACATGTTCAGCCCATCACCCTACGGCAGCGTGATCGAGCAGCGGTAACGTGATGGCGACGGCCGTCCCGACTCCCAGGCTCGACTCGATCGTGATAGTCCCGTGGTGCGCCTCGAACGTCTTCTTGGCGATGGACAGCCCCACACCGGCGCCGGGCAGCGACTGAGTGGCATTGGCTGCCCGATGGAACGAGTCGAAGAGGCGCGGCAGGTCGTCCGCCGGGATGCCGATCCCGGTGTCGCGCACGACGACGACGACGTGCCCGTGGTCCGGCTGGTAGGTCAGCCCGACGAAGACGCTGCCGTCCTCCTGCGTGAACTTGATGGCGTTCGACAGCACGACCGCGAGCGCCGCCGACAGCTGTTCGCGGTGCCCGGAGACCGTCACCGCCTGGTCGGGCAGCGTGCAGTCCAGCGTGATCCCGCCGGCCGAGGCCTGGAGCACGGCCCGGCTCGTCAGCTCCGAGACGAGGTGGACGATGTCGACCGGGCTGTGTTCGGACGCGTCGGTCTCCCGCGCGGACAGTGCGGAGATGTTCTCGATCAGCTGGCTGAGCTTGGTGGTGTTGCGTTCCACGGCCTGCAGCATGGTGTTCGCCTCGGGCGGCAGTTCCCCACCGACGCCGTCGAGGATCATCTCGAGGTAGCCGGCGATGGACGCCAGCGGCGTCCGCAGCTCGTGGTTGACGGTGCCGACGAAGTCGCTCTTCGCCTGGTTGAGGGCGCGCAGCTTGCGGACGGCCTGCTGCTGCCGTGAGATGAGCTGCGCCTGGATCAGCCCGTGCGCGAGGTTGCCGAGGACGTGCTGCGTCAGCGCGCCCTCCACGCCTGACCACGCCAGGGGGGTCTCCTCGCTGATGATCCACAGGAGGCCGAAGGGCGTGTCTCCCTCGCCCAGTGCCGCGACGACACCGCTGGCCGTCCTTCCCTTCCCGAGGCCCTCCCGAAGCCACTCGGGAGCAGGGACGTCGCCGGCCTCGGGCTCGCCGGCGGGGCCGACCCTGAACGACTCGGTGCGCGAGTCCTCCCACAACGTGAGGGCGAGGGCGAGTGCGGCGTCCTGGTGGACGCGCAGAGGGGCGGTGATCGGCATCCTCGCGACGCCGGGCTCGCCGGTCCAGACACTGCTGCGGGCGGCGACGCGCTCGTCGTCGAAGATCTGCAGTGCGACATGGTGAGCTCCGAGTGCGCGTCCCAGGCCGGGAAGGAACTCGTTGACCATCACGGCCGGATCGTTCGTCGCCCGGATCCTGGCGGAGAGGCCGCGCATCTCCTCGCGCAGTCGAGCCGAGGACGCGCGCTGCACCTGGTGGCGCCGTCGCCGGGAGATGGCAGCGTGCGTGCGGTGCAGCAGTTCCGTGGGGGTGACCGGCCGGAAGAGGACGTCCGAGACGTACGGCGCGATATGGCGTGGAAGGGCGCCTACGCCGCCTTCGGGGAGCAGGAGGATGACCGGGAGTCCGGCCAGGCCCGGATGCGCGGCGACGAGGTCCACGAGTGATCCCGCGTAGGCGACGGCGACGTGCAGGTCCACCAGCAGCACGTCGGGCCGCGTTGCGAGCACCTCCTCGAGGAGGAGATCCGCACTGGTGACCGCGCTGGACAGGTAGCCCCCGTCCCGGAGCATCCGCTCCAGGTCGGCGCAGTCCGCGACGGAGGGACACGCGACGACGGCGAATGATCCACCGCGAGTCCCTGCTGCTTCATCCTGCGCCACGGCGTCCTCTCCGACCCTCTGCTGCGATGTTCATAATATATGCCGCAGTCGGAGGGCCAGGGAGGCCGCCGGAGCGCGTCAGTCGGTCGCGAGCCCTGCGACCGGCGAGAGGCGTGCTGCCCGCCGCGCCGGCAGCACGGAGGCCACGAGGCCGGCGGCGACGGCCACCGCGATCACGGCCCCGATCTGGCCCACCGGTACCGAGGGGCTCACGGGGGCGATCCCGCCCAGGGCCGATTGCGCCCCGAGCCAGCCGTAGAGGACGCCGAGGGCTGTCCCGAGCAGGGCCGCCACCCCTGCGATGAGCACGGCCTCGACGGCGAGCATCCCGCGCAGCTGTGCCCTGGTGAGGCCGAGCGCACGGAGCAGCGAGTTCTCCCGGCGCCTCTCCAGGACGGAGAGTGACAGCGTGTTGGCCACCCCGATCAGCGCGATCAGCACGGCCACGGCGAGCAGCGCCGTCACGATCAGCAGCATGACGTCGATGATCCCGTCGTACGCCGTGCGTTCGATCACCGCTCCCGTCACCTGGTACTCGGAGACGCCCGTCGCCGCGACGATCCGCGACTGCACGTCAGCGACCGCCCCGCCGTCCAGGGCGTCGTCGAGCTTCAGCCAGACGGTGGTGCCGAGGAAGCCGGCGAGGGTCGCGCCCACCGCCTCATCTCCCGCCTCATCTCCCGCGCCGATGGTGCCGAGGTAGGCGGACACGGCCTCCGGCGGGGTGGCGCCGAGCTCCTCCGCGGTCGCCGTGGTGATGAGCGGCAGGAAGAAGGTGGCATCCGTCGGGGTCACGGGCAGGGTCACAGGGCCCCGGCCGGTCTCGAGGGAGACCTCGCTCTGCGTCCAGGTCTGGGGGGCGAGAACCATCCCGTCTGCCAGGACGACCCCCTGGGACCGCAGCACGCGGGCGACCTCCTCCGGATCCGCGGAGTAGACCACCGTGCCCCCGTCCTCGGCGCTCGTGAGCAGGACCGGGGTGAGCTCGACGGCCGACTGCACGCCGTCCACCGCCAGGAGCGTCGGGGCATCGACGCGCGACGGCGCCGCTCCCGGTGTGTCCGGTGCGGCCGGTCCGGCCGGTCCGGCTGAGCCGGTGCCGAGGCCGGCGACCGCGAGGTCGACGGCGTAGTTCTGGTCCAGCTCGCGGTCGAAGGACGTCCGGGCGCTCTGCGCGCCGACCATCATCATGGTCACGAGCGTCACACCGATCATCAGTGCGGCCGATGACGCCGTAGTGCGCGCCGGGTTCCGGACGGCGTTGACGGACGCGAGCGTGCCGGGCACGCCCAGCGGACGGGCGATCCGGCCGACCGCCGCGACGCTGGCCGGCACGAAGAACGGCGCGAGGAGGACGATCCCGAGGAAGGAGATGGCGCCACCGGCGACGGCAGTGCCGATCGCGACCGAGACGGCGCCGAACAGCAGCAGGGCGCCGCCGCCGACGAGCGTCGCCAGGCCGGCCAGGAGCCGCACGCGGCCGCTCCTGCTGCCGGCCGCGGTGTCGGTGGGACGGAGGGCGGCCAGCGGCGCGACGCGGGTGGCTGCCCGCGCGGGGACGAGTGCGGCGAGCAGCGTCATCAGGACTCCGACGGCGATGCCGGCGATCCCGGCCGACGGCGGGACGGCCAGCACGGCGAAGGAGCCGACGTCCGTCTGCCGTGCGAGGCCCACGAGCGCGGCCATGACCGCGATCGCGAGCAGCACGCCGAGCACCGACGACGCCAGGCCGACGACGGCCGCTTCGACGAGCACGGAGGCCCGGATCTGCCGCCGCTCCGCGCCGATGCAGCGCAGCAGGGCGAGTTCCCGCGTCCGCTGGGCCACGAGGACCGAGAACGTGTTCGAGATGACGAGCCCGGCCACGAGGAGCGCCACGGCCGCGAAGGCGAGCAGTATCCCCGAGATCACGTCGTTGCCGTTCGAGAGCTGGGCCACCTCCGCGACCGTCTGGTCGGTGGCCGTCCGCACCACGAGGTCTTCCGCACCCGGCGTCTGCGACGTCCCGAGGGCAGTGGTGGCGGCTGCCGCGACCGCTGCCGGATCGGCCGCGGGCGCCAGGGCGAGCTGGACGTTGCGGAAGACCGCCTCGCCACCGCTGAGCTCCCGCAGCACCGCGGGGGAGGCGAGGACCTGCACCGCGCCGGACAGCGTGGGATCGGCACTCGCCCCGGTGAGGCCCGAGACGGTCAGCGAGCTGCCGATGGCGGCGGAGGTGGAGCCGGGCGAGGACAGGCCACTGGGATCGAGGGCGACCGTGTCGCCGGGCACGACGTCGAGCCGCGCTGCGGAGGCCTCGTCCAGTGCCACCTCGTCAGGCCGCGACGGGTAGGAACCCCTGGTCACCGTCGCGGTCTCCAGGCGCTCCGGAGCCGTCGCGGTCAGTGCGGCGAGCGAGGTCTGCGATCCGGTGGTGAGCTCGGAATAGGCGCGTTCGAGGCCGTGGACGAGGTCCACGCCCGGCACGGCCGCCAGTTCGTCGGCGACGGCGGCGGGTACGGAGCCGCCATCCTGTCCGGCCACCACGAGGCCGGCCTTCGCATAGGAGGCCCCGATGCTCCGGCCCAGGCTGGCACTGGTGGTCGCGCTCACCATGAGTGTCGCCGAGAGGAAGGCGACACCGAGCATCACGGCGAGGCCGACGGCGACGAAGCGGCGGGCATGGACGCGGACCTGGGCGAGGGCCACCTGCAGCACGTCAGGCCCCCAGCTTCGCGAGGGCGCCGAGGATGGCGTCCGGGGTGGACTGCTCGAGCTCGCCGACGAGGGCGCCGTCCTTCAGGAGGACCACGCGGTCGGCGTAGGACGCCGCGACCGGATCATGCGTGACCATGATGATGCTCTGGCCCATCTCGCGGCAGCTGCAGCGCAGGAGGGACAGCACTTCGGCGCCCGTCGCGGAATCGAGGTTGCCGGTCGGCTCGTCCCCGAAGATGACATCGGGCCGCGTCAGCAGGGCGCGCGCGACGGCGACCCGCTGCTGCTGGCCGCCGGAGAGTTCGTGCGGACGGTGGGACAACCGGTCGGCCAGGCCCAGGGAGGCGGAGATCTGCCGGAGCCAGGCGGTGTCCACCGTGCCTCCCGCGAGGGCGACCGGGAGCGTGATGTTCTGTTCCGCCGTCAGGGTGGGTACGAGGTTGAAGGCCTGGAACACGAATCCCACGCGCTCGCGCCGGAGCCGCGTGAGGGCGGCGTCGGGTAGGTCCGTGATCGCCGTCCCGCCGATCCAGAGTTGCCCTGCGTCGACGCTGTCGAGGCCGGCGAGGCAGTGCATCAGTGTCGATTTCCCGGACCCGGAGGGCCCCATGATGGCGGTGAAGCGTTCCTTCCCGAACTCGAGGGACACATCGCGGAGGGCGTGGACGGCGGTCTCACCGCGGCCGTAGCTCTTGGAGACGCCCCGGGCGGCGACGGCCGCGGTGGTGGCGGGCAGGGCAGAGACCGGGAGGCTTTCCGGCAGGGTGGTGGGGACATTCGTGGAAGGTGTCATGCTTCCACGCTATGGATCCCGGCCGCGGGGCGGATCGGCGCCAGGGCCGGGGTTCCCGCGCCGGAACTCATACCGCGGGATGAGCTACAGCGGCACCGCCTACGACCGACCGTGGCGGCCCGTCCTCGCCCGGCAGTCCTGCGCGTCAGGGGCGGACGATTCCCGTCTCGTACGCGATGACGACGGCCTGGACGCGGTCGCGGGCCTCGAGCTTCGCCAGGATGTGGCCCACGTGCGTCTTCACGGTCGCCTCGGACAGGAAGAGCCTGAGGGCGATCTCCGGGTTCGAGAGCCCCTGCGCGATCAGTTCGAAGACCTCGCGCTCGCGGGCCGTCAGGCGTGCGACCGCGGCAGCATGGGCGTGCTGGGCAGCCGTGGGTTGGCGTAGCAGGGGTGCCACGTGGTCGAGCAGGCGGCGCGTGGTCGACGGCGCGATGACGGCGTCGCCCCGGTGTACGGTGCGGATCGCCTCGAGCAGCTCCTCGGGCGGGGCGTCCTTCAGGAGGAAGCCGCTGGCACCGGCGTGGATCGCGGACAGGGCGTACTCGTCGAGGTCGAAGGTCGTCAGCACCACGACGCGCGGCCCCGCGGAGCTTCCGGCGGCCACGGTGGCCCCGGAGTGCGCGAGGATGCGGCGGGTCGCTTCGATGCCGTCCATGCCGGGCATGCGGACATCCATCATGACGACGTCGGCCCGTGTGAGCGCCAGCGCCCGGACCGCTTCCTCACCGTTGGCCGCCTCGCAGACGACGTCGAGGTCGGGCTGCGAGTTGATGAGCATGGCGAAACCGCTGCGCACCAGGTGCTGGTCGTCGACGATGCCGACGCGGATCGGTCCTTCGGGGCCGATCTCCCCGCCGGACCCGGTGTCCGGTGCCTGCACGGCGCCGATGGTTCTGGTGGTGCTCTCCATGGTGGTTGGTCCTCCTGCTCGTCGTACCGGCTGTCGTGTCGTGCTGCCCGCGGTGGCGCTGCCGATGATCGGGAGGTTCCCTAGGCCTCGGTGTACGGGATGAAGGCGTCCACACGGTACCCGCCACCGGCCCGGGGGGCGGCCGAGACGGTGCCGTCGTAGAGGCGCACCCGCTCGGTCATCCCGGTGATCCCCTGGCCCGCGCCCGCCGTGGCGGGATCCGGTGCCGCGCCGCGCCCGTCGTCGTCGACGGTGATGGTCAGGCCACGCGGCCCGTAGTCGAGCACCACCTCCGTGGAGGTGTCCGCCCCGGCATGCTTGAGCACGTTGGTGAGGGACTCCTGCACCACGCGGTACGCGGTCAGCTCGGCGCCGAGGGGGAGCTGCCGCCGCGGGGCACCGACGCGCCGGCAGGCTACGCGCACGCCGGAACGGCGCACCGACTGGATCAGGGCGTCGACGTCCTCGAGTGTCGGAAGGGGCCGCGTGGAGGCATCCTCGTCGCCGCGCAGCACTCCGAGCAGGCGCCGCATCTCTCGCAGGGAGCCGCGGCCCGTCTCGGCGATCGTGCCGAGCGTCCGGACGGCGAGCTCGGGCGCCTGGGCGCTCGCGTACCGTGCGCCGTCGGCCTGCGTGATGATCACCGAGAGCGAGTGCGCCACGATGTCGTGCATCTCCCGGGCGATATGGCTGCGCTCGTCCGCCGCCGCGAGGTCCCGCTCCTGCTGGCGCTCGACCTCCAGCCGGCGGGTCCTGTCCTCCAGCGCCTGGTACGTCAGCCGCCGGGACCGGGCGAGGTCGCCCATCGTCCAGGCCAGGAGCACGAGCGATTCCACGAAGAACAGCAGGATCAGGAAGAGCGGCACGGTGGTGAGGACCGAATCGCCCGCGCTGACGCCCAGGAGCTCCGCGTACCGCACCAGGCCGACGGCGGCGCCTGCGATCGCGAGTCCGAGTCCCCCCAGGCTGGCCCACCTCGGGGCGTAGGCGGCCAGGGTGTAGAGCGTGATCAGGATGACGAACTGGACCGGGACGGGCTCCGTGCCGGTGATGAGCTGCAGCACGGAGATCCCGGCGATGGCGGCGGCGGAGAGGATCACCCGGGAGCGGCGCCAGACCAGGGGGAGGACCAGGGCTGCGGACACGACGACGATCAGGCCGTAACCCTGCACACCGCCGGCGGCGAAGGGCAGGACGAGCAGGACGAAGGCTGCCAGCGCGAGGCAGGCGTCGACGGTTCCCGGGTGTGCGCGCACCCGGCGCGCGAGCCGCAGGTGGAGGTCCATGGGGACCAACTCTAGGCGGGCCCTCGGCCGTCGCACATCCGACCCAGGGTGGAGCACGCGTCTCACCCTGCGGACCGATTGTTGCCCGTCGGGGCGCTTTCCTACGCTGGGACCATGACTGATGCCCCGCACCGTATCGACCTCGCCGTCATCCCGGGAGACGGGATCGGCCCCGAAGTGACCGCCGAGGCGGTCAAGGTCCTGCGTGCGGTGGTGGGCGACGACGTCGAACTCGCGCTGACGGACTACGAGCTCGGCGCCGAGCACTGGCTCGCCACGGGGGAGACCCTGCCGGATGCGACGCTCGAGCAGCTGCGGCGGCATGATGCGATCCTCTTCGGTGCCGTAGGGGCCGCCCCGGGCGACACCCGCATCCCCTCCGGGCTCATCGAACGCGAGTTCCTGCTGAAGCTCCGCTTCTCGCTGGACCACTTCGTGAACCTGCGCCCGTCCCGGCTGTACCCCGGCGTTCCCAGCCCCCTCGCCGATCCCGGCGTCATCGATTTCGTCGTCGTGCGCGAGGGGACGGAAGGCCCCTACACGGGGAACGGGGGGACGCTGCGGGGCGGCACCCCGCACGAGGTCGCCACGGAGGTCTCGCTCAACACGGCGCACGGCGTCGAGCGCGTGGTCCGGGACGCCTTCGTGCGGGCGGCCGGACGCCGAGGGAAGCTGACGCTCGTGCACAAGCACAACGTCCTGGTCTACGCAGGCCACCTGTGGAAGCGCACCGTCGAGGCCGTCGCGGCCGAGTTCCCCGAGGTGACCCACGACTACCTGCACGTGGATGCGGCGATGATCTTCCTCGTCACCGACCCCTCGCGCTTCGACGTGATCGTGACCGACAACCTGTTCGGGGACATCGTGACCGATCTCGCCGCCGCGGTGACGGGGGGCATCGGGCTCGCAGCCTCCGCGAACCTCAACATGGACCGCACCGCTCCGTCCATGTTCGAGCCCGTGCACGGCTCGGCACCGGACATCGCCGGGAAGCAGCTCGCCGACCCGACCGCGGCGATCCTCTCCGCGGCACTCCTGCTCCGGCACCTCGGCCTCGACGAGCAGGCCAGGCGGATCGAGCACGCCGTCGAGGCCGACATCGCGTCCCGGAGCGGTGCACGTCCTACCTCGGCCGTCGGCGATGCTATTGCCGCTGCCGTGTCCTAAGGTGGTTACACATCATTAACCCAGTGCCGGTGCACTGACCAACGACGGGCGACGGCGGGCACGCCGCACGTTCAGCCCGTTCCAGCGCGGAGGAACCATGACAGCCACCGATACCCAGTTCGCCCAGCACCTGTCGACGCGGCGGGCGTCGGTCGAGGAGCGGGAGGCGGTGCTGGCGAACCCGGGCTTCGGCAACTTCTTCACCGACCACACGGCCGTCGTCGACTTCAGCGTGGACGAGTCCGGGGTCGGAGGCTGGCACAGCGCGCGGCTGGAGCCCTACGGTCCCATCGCCCTCGATCCCGCGGCTGCCGTGCTGCACTACGGCCAGGAGATCTTCGAGGGCATGAAGGCCTACCGGCACACGGACGGCTCGATCTGGACCTTCCGCGCCGATGCCAACGCCGCCCGTCTCAACCGGTCCGCCGCCCGTCTCGCACTGCCCCAGCTGCCCGAGGAACTGTTCCTCGAGTCGCTGCGCCAGCTGGTCTCCGCCGACTCCGACTGGATCCCGTCCGGCGACGGCGAAAGCCTGTACCTCCGTCCGTTCATGATCGCCACCGAGGCGTTCCTCGGTGTCCGGCCCGCCCGGGAGGTCTCCTACCGCGTCATCGCGTCTCCGGCGGGCAACTACTTCGGTGGTGAGGTCAAGCCCGTGGACATCTGGGTCTCCCGCAACTACGCGCGTGCAGGGCGCGGCGGTACCGGTGCGGCCAAGGCCGGCGGCAACTACGCCTCCTCGCTCGCGGCCCAACTCGAAGCCGAAGCTCACGGCTGCAAGCAGGTACTGTTCCTCGACCAGTTCAACGACAACGCGGTCGAGGAGCTCGGTGGCATGAACGTGTTCTTCGTGTTCCGTGACGGTTCGCTCGTAACCCCTGCCCTGTCCGGGACCATCCTCGAGGGCGTCACCCGGTCCTCGGTGATCCAGCTCGGACGCGACCGGGGGCTGGACGTCAGCGAGCGCAAGATCACCCTGGACGAATGGCGCGACGGCGTGGCAAGCGGAGATATCACCGAGGTCTTCGCCTGCGGTACGGCCGCCGTCATCACGCCGATCGGCCGACTGCGCGACGGCGACGAGTTCATCGGGACCGCCGATGCTCCCGCGGGCGAGGTCACCATGTCGATCCGCAGCCAGCTGCTGGGCATCCAGACCGGCGCCGTGGAGGATACGCACGGCTGGCTGACGCGCCTGGTCTGAGGCCCGGTCCGAGGATTCCCGGCGTCCGACCGGCCCCTGCGGGGGTCGGACGGGCGCCGGTTTCCGTGGGCGGCGTTTCCGTCGGAGCCGGAGCGGGCCGGTCGCCGTTTCAGCGGGAGGGAGTGGCCTCCGTGCCGTCGATTCCCTCGCCCAGCCGCAGGTGCCGTGTCGTCGCGAGCAGTGCTGCGGTCTCGTCCGCGGGCATCGGGCGGCTGAAGTAGTAGCCCTGGCCGCTCGCGCAGCCCATCGCCCTCAATTGTTCCGCCTGCTCGCGTGTCTCGATGCCTTCGAACACCGCTTCGAGGCCTGCTGCCCGGATGAGCTGCAGGATCGCCGCGACGAATTCGAGCTGCCCCGCCCTCGTGTTGAGCTCGACGAGCAGCGACCGATCCACCTTGACCATGCTGACGGGAAGTTCGCGCAGGTAGCTGATCGACGAGTAGCCGGTCCCGAAGTCGTCGATCTCGATGCCGACACCGAGCTGCTGAAGGCTCAGCAGCGAATACATCTCCACCTCGCCGCGCGTCACGATCGCCGTCTCGGTGATCTCCACCACGAGGTTGTGGGCGGGCAGGTCGAGCTCCCGGAGCAGGCCCCGGATGTAGTCGACCAGGTCGAGCTGCTTGAGCTCGACGGCGGAGAGGTTGACCCTCAGCTGGAAGTCCTCGTCCAGCTCGATGTCCTTGCGCCACCGGGCCAGTTGCCGCAGGGACGCGGACATCACCCAGCGGTCCAGGTCGTGGATGACGCCGATCTCCTCGGCGAGCGGTATGAAGGTATCCGGCGGGATCAGCCCGCGCAGGGGGTGCTGCCACCGGACCAGGACCTCCACGCCGAGGACCCGGTTGGTGGCGAGCTCGACCACGGGCTGGTAGTGCAGCACGAGCTCGTCCGAGCTGATCGCCCCGCGCAGCTCGGTGGCCATCTGGCTGCGGAGCTGCCGTGAGTACAGCATGACGGGTTCGAAGACCTTGATGATGCTGCGGCCCTCGCGCTTCGCCGCGTACATGGCCGTGTCGGCGTCCAGCAGGAGCTCGTCCGCTGTCTGCTCGGGCGTACCGAGGCGCACGCCGATGCTGGCCCTGGAGGTGACGTAGAGCGAGTCGAGGCGGATCTGCTCCCCGAGGACATCCAGGGCGCGCCGCGCAACCTGCATCGCGATGTCCATGGTCGCGCCGGGCAGCAGGATGGCGAACTCGTCGCCGCCGAGCCTGGCCACCAGGTCCGTCTCGCGGACCACTCCGTTCAGCCGGGACGCCACCTCCTGCAGTACACGGTCGCCGGCGTCGTGGCCGAAGCGGTCGTTGACGTTCTTGAAGCTGTCGAGGTCGAGGAGCAGGAGTGCCGGGGGCGGTGCGCCGTTCACGGCCTGGCTGAGTGCCTCCTCGATGCCGTCCATCAACGCGACGCGGTTCGCGAGCCCCGTGAGGGCGTCGGACATCGCCATCTTCATCATGTCCAGGTGTGCCTGGCGGAGCATCGCGGTGCGGCTCTCGACGCGTTTCTCGAACTGCTCGTAGACCTGCTCGAGTTCTTCCGCGAGCAGGTTCACTCCCGTGATGACGGCGTCGACCTCGTCCCGCGCGCTGGACGGCTCGATCCGGCTGCTGAGTTCTCCCCGGGACAGCCGGACGATGCTCTCCACCAGCATCGCGAGCCGGGGGTCCTTCTGGTCAGCGCTCATTGGTTCCAGAGTACATTCCGGAGGGCCACTCGCCGGGACCCTTCGGGGGCGGCGACGTCACGCATGGAGGAGCCCCGGTCGGGGCGGGAGTAATGGGGGAAAACGCCCGGCCCGACCGGGGCCTGTCGATGACGCTACCCCACGTGCTCCACCGATGGCGGCTTTCGACGCGGCCCTTACTTCTCCTTGACTTCCCGGTTTGCGTCCGCCGCTTCAGCCCTGCGGCTCCGTGATGCTCTGGAGAAGAGCCGTTGCCATCGAGGCCCTGTCCTCCGCGCCGGACTGGAGGAAGAGTTCCTCGCTCAGTTCGAGATTCGAGATGGCGTCCGCATCGACGCCGCGCGCGGAGAGCGCCTGTCCCAGGAGGAAGTGGGCCTGTGCTGCGGTGTGCACCGCCAGGAGGTGCTTCTGGTCGATGATCGTGGTGAGTTGCTCCACGGCGGTATCGAACTGTCCGGTGAGGACGAGCCATTGCGCACGAATCAGTTTTAACTCGACACGGTCTCGTTCGGTACCGCCGACTATCGAACTCGCGAGTTCCGCCCGCTCGATGCACTCGAGGGTCTCGGGCTCGATCACCCCGGCTGCGAGGCGGAAATCCGCTGAACCTCGGTTGAAGCGGGCCCAGAGATCGAGGTCGTTCGTCGGGGACAGGGTCTTCGCCGCCAGCTGGTGGTAGGACACCCCCTCGGGGATGCGTTTGAGCAGGAACGCGACATTGCCGATGGCCCAGTAGGACTGTCCCGCGTACTTGTTGTCCGGGTCCCTTTGTAAGAGATCGGCCAGGACGAGGCACTCGTGCCAGGCGTCTTCCAGCGAACCACTCTCGGCTAGTGCGGCGATGAGGGCGTTCTCCGCCTCGATGGCAAGGGCGTTGTGGTCTGGCTCGGTTAACAACTCGGTGACGGCGCGCCGTGCCACCTGCACCGCGGCGGTGAGATCACCGCTGCCCTGCAGGGCGAAGGCGCGCAGCGTCAGGACTCGAGCCCTCAAAGCAGCAGATCCGCGGGTAAGTCGATGGGCCTCGAGCGTTTCGGCCACTTCCCGTGACTCGTGCATGTGGCCCTGTCTGCGAAGGCATTCGGCAGCGAGGAACGAGGCATTCCACCAGCCCTCTTCCTCTCCATCCGAGAGGGACAGGGCAGCCCACTGCTCTGCGAGCTTCTGTGCGCCGGCGTAGTCCCTTTGGTTCCACGCCTCCCGCGCGCGGAACTCGAGGAGCATCCGCTGGCCGGAATCGCCCTGATGTGACATGCATACCTACGACTTTCGGTGACCGATGTGAATACTCCATTTTCCGCTCCAACGCCTCAGCGAACAGTCTGCCGGATAAAACCGGAAAAATATGACCGGAGATGTTACTAAAGTTACCGGTGTGGCTTACGATGATATTCAGATCGCGCATGGTATCGCGCGGCCTGCCTTCTACCACTGTTGCTCGAACCTAAGGACGTACATCATGAAGCGCATCACCTCCGCCCTCCTCCTCGCAAGCCTCCTCGTGACGGGCGGCGCCGCTGCAGCCAATGCGGCGCCCGCCAAGTCGGGAACGACCGCGCCTGTTTCCTCGACCGACCGCGTGGGTTCCTGGCCTTTCTAGGCTTATCTGCGCCTACTGACTTCCTGGTAGGAATGTGAGCCATTCGGCTCGAGCCAGTACCGATACCGCGGGCACCCTCGTCTTTGGGGAGGGAGTGCCCGCGGTATCGGCGTTAAACGGACCCTGATGCCCCTCAGGTGCAGCCGTCCTGGAAGCTGAAGGCTCACGCTAGGCTTGGCCGCATGCGAATTGCACGCTTTGTCCTAAATGATGACCCAATGTTCGGCGTCGTGGAAGGTGCGGCCGGCAGCGAGGAAGTAGCGGTCATCCAGGGTGACCCGTTCTACGCCGGCGTCCAGCTCACCGGTGCCCGTCATGCCCTCGAGGACGTCAGGCTCCTCGCGCCCGTGATCCCCCGCAGCAAGGTGGTGGGAGTGGGGCGCAACTACGCGGATCACATCCAGGAGATGGGCAGTGAGACGCCGGCCGCTCCGCTGATGTTCCTCAAGCCCAACACGTCGGTGATCGGTCCCGGCGATCCCGTCATGCTGCCTTCCTTCTCGGACCAGATCTCCTTCGAGGCCGAACTCGCCGTCGTGATCGGCCGTATCTGCAAGGACGTCCCGCTCGAGCGCGTCGACGACGTCGTCTTCGGCTACACCTGCGCGAACGACCTCACGGCACGTGACGTGCAGAAGACGGACGACCAGTGGGCCCGCGCCAAGGGGTTCGACACCTCGTGCCCCATCGGGCCCTGGATCGAGACGGACCTCGATCCCGAGAACCTCAGCATCCGCGGCTCGCTCGACGGCGAACTGCGCCAGGACGGGTCGACGAGCGACATGATCTGGGGGGCCCGTGAACTCGTGGCCTACGTGTCGCAGGCCTTCACGCTGCTGCCGGGGGACATCATCCTCACCGGCACACCCGCAGGCGTCGGCCTCATCACGGACGGCCAGCGGTACGACGTCGACATCGAGGGCATCGGACGGCTGTCCAACCCAGCGCGCCGCTGACGGTCACCGCACCGCCGGACCTCCGGCCGGCCCGCGACGGCGCGCGCCGGTTGGAGGAGGGCCCATCTTCGGCAGCCGTGGTCCCCACTTAGACTGGGACCACCATGACTACTGCCGCTGATATCCCCACCGTCACTGATGCCACACCCGTCCGGGTCCGATTCTGCCCGTCGCCGACGGGAACGCCGCACGTCGGGCTGATCCGGACGGCGCTCTTCAACTGGGCCTATGCCCGCCACACGGGCGGGAAGCTCGTCTTCCGCATCGAGGACACCGACGCCGCCCGCGACAGCGAGGAGAGCTACCACCAGCTCCTCGAGGCGATGACCTGGCTCGGCATCGACTGGGACGAGGGTGTGGAGGTCGGCGGCCCGCACGCGCCCTATCGGCAGTCGCAGCGAGGGGACCTCTATAGGGACGTGATCCAGCGCCTCACCGAGGCGGGCCACCTGTACGAGTCCTTCTCCACCCCCGAGGAGGTGGAGGAGCGCCACCGCGCGGCCGGCCGCGACGTCAAGCTCGGCTACGACAACCACGACCGCACCCTGAGCGAGGAGCAGAAGGACGCCTTCCGCTCCAGCGGCCGTCCGGCGGTGCTGCGGCTCCGCATGCCGGACGAGGACATCACCTTCACCGACCTCGTGCGCGGGGACATCACCTTCCGCGCGGGCAGCGTGCCCGACTTCGCCGTCGTCCGTGCCAACGGCGCGCCGCTCTACACGCTCGTCAACCCGGTGGACGACGCCCTCATGGGCATCACGCATGTCCTCCGGGGCGAGGACCTGCTCTCCTCCACTCCGCGGCAGGTGGCCCTGTACCGGGCGCTGATCGACATCGGGGTGGCACGCTACATGCCGCTGTTCGGCCACCTGCCGTACGTCATGGGCCAGGGCAACAAGAAGCTGTCCAAACGGGATCCCGAATCGAACCTGTTCCTGCACCGGGAGCGCGGCTTCATCCGGGAGGGGCTGCTCAACTATCTCTCGCTGCTCGGCTGGAGCCTTTCCGCGGACGAGGACATCTTCTCGGTCGAGCAGCTCGTCGAGAAGTTCGACGTGCGGGACGTCCTCGCCAATCCGGCCCGCTTCGACCTGAAGAAGGCCGAGGCGATCAACGGCACGCACGTGAGGCTGCTCGATCCGGGTGAGTTCCGGTCACGGCTGCTGCCCTACCTCGCCGCGGCAGGGGTCATCGGCGCCGATCCGACCTCGGAGGAGCTGCGCACCGTCGCGGAAGCGGCTCCGCTGATCCAGGAGCGCATCACCCTGCTGGGCGAAGCGCCGGAGATGATCGGTTTCCTCTTCAAGGAGGACGACGCGGTGGACATCGCCGACGACGCGCGCAAGGGACTGCCGGAGAACCTGGGCGAGGTCCTCGACGCAACCCTCGAGGCCCTCGAGGGCGTCGACTCGTGGGACACCGAGTCTCTCCAGGCGGCCCTCAGGACTGCGCTCGTCGACACGCTCGGGCTGAAGCCGAGGCTCGCTTTCGGGCCCGTCCGCACCGCCATCTCCGGGCGCAGGATCTCCCCGCCGCTCTTCGAGTCCATGGTGATCCTCGGGCGCGAGTCCTCGATCACCCGGGTCCGCGCGCTGCGGGCCACGGTGGACTGAGATGTCGGATGAGCTGCCGGAGGTACCGGCCCCCGCGAACGAGGTGCAGGGCGAGGGCGTGGACGGCGTTTTGTTCGACATCGACGACACGCTCGTCGACCTCGCCCAGGCCATGGGCCGCACGCTGCAGGCCATCCCCGATCCGGCGCTCAGCCACCTCGGCGACGACGACTGGGTGCGGTACAAGGCGCTGTTCGCCGCCGATCCGCAGCGGCACTACGACCGCTTCCTGGCCGGTGAGCTGACCTTCGAGGAGCAGCGCGTGCACCGGGTGCGCCATGCGCGGGCGGGCTTCACCCCGGAGCCCTTCCTCGGTCAGGTGGCCGAGGCGTGGGTGCGGGAGTACGAGCAGATGCTTCCCCTGCACTTCCGCCCCTACGACGACGTCGTGCCGCTGCTCGACGAGCTCGATGCGCGGGGAATCCCCTACGGAGCCGTGAGCAACAACGTGCACGACTACCAGCGGGCGAAACTGGACCGGGCCGGACTGGAGCGAATCAGGGTGCTCGTCGGCATCGACACCGTGGGGGTGGCGAAACCCGACCCGGGCATCTACCTCGAGGGCGCCCGGCTGATCGGCACCCCGCCGGTGCGGACGCTGTACGTGGGGGACAACCGGCTGATCGATGCCGTCGGGGCGCGCTCGGCCGGGCTGGTCGGCGCCTGGCTGGACCGTGCGGGAACGGGCAGCGGAGCAGGGACCGACTCGGGGACCTGGGCCGGATCCGGAGGCGGGTCCGGAGCCGTCGTGGCTCCGTCGGAGGACGCAGGGGAGGGCGAGACGGAGGTGCCGCGCATCACCGGGCTGCAGGCCGTTTTGCAGTTCCTGCCCTCGGTCCGGTAGAGTTATTTCTCGGCGCGGAGCGGTTACGCGATCGAAACCCAGCAGGATCGGGGCTTCGGAAAGTGCCATTGGGGTATGGTGTAATTGGCAACACACTGGTTTCTGGTACCAACATTCTAGGTTCGAGTCCTGGTACCCCAGCGCACTCCCGTCCTCGCGGACGGGATGGCACGAGCAGTACAAAAGCAGTAGTAAGATGGAAAGTACTGGCCCCATCGTATAGCGGCCTAGTACGCTGCCCTCTCACGGCGGTAACGCGGGTTCGAATCCCGCTGGGGTCACAGCAGCTCGCAAGAGCGCAGGTCCGAAAGGACAGACGGAAATCCCGGACATCACCGATGTCCGGGATTTCCGTTTTTCTGCGTCCTCCTTCGACGAGGTCCCTTCTCCGGGTATCCGATGTCCCCGCTGGCGTTCCTGCGGCGCCCGCTTCGGAGTGCGCCGCCGTCACCAGGACAGGGGACTGGCATGATGGAGCCATGAGCGCACCTTCCCTGGCCGGCGAAGCCCGCGGGCTCTCCCCGCTGTTGCGGGAGGTACGCCTCGCCCTCGAGAACCTCGCGTTCCCCCTGGCCCTGCCGAGTTCGGTCGAAGGCAGGGGGGCGGCCGACGCCGCCCGGGCCCAGCTGAACGACTACATCCTCCCCAGGCTCGCCAGCCTCGACGCACCGCTGGTCGCCGTCGTCGGCGGTTCGACGGGCGCGGGCAAGTCCACGCTGGTCAACGCGCTCGTCGGACGGCCCGTGTCCGTGACCGGCGCCGTCCGGCCCACCACGCGGCAGCCGCTCCTGCTGCACCACCCCGAGGACGCCGCGTGGTTCGACGACACCCGCGTCCTGCCCTCGCTGAGTCGTGTCCGCCTCGCGGACGACAGCGGAGGCCTGGCCGCCGCATCCTCCCAGGCCCAGCACCAGCCGGCAGGCGGAGCGGAAACGCTCCTCCTGCGGCCCACCCCGACGCTGCCTGCCGGCCTCGCCCTGCTGGACGCCCCGGACATCGACTCCATCGCCGACGAGAACCGCAGGCTCGCGGGCCAGCTGCTCGCGGCGGCAGACCTCTGGATCTTCGTGACCACGGCGAACCGCTACGCGGACGCGGTGCCCTGGAAGCTCCTGGCCGAGGCAGGCCGCCGGGACGTCCTGGTGGCGGTCGTCCTGGACCGGGTGCCGCCCGGCGTCGAGGAGGAGATCAGGAGCGATCTGCTGACCCTCCTGTCCGAGGAGAACCTCGGGCACGCTCCCATCTTCGTCATCCCGGAAGTGCCGCTCGGCCCCTCACGCATGCTGCCCGCGGACACCGTGGAGCCGATCACCCGGTGGCTGCAGGCCCTGGCCGCCGACGCCGAGGGGCGGCGCGAGATCGCGCGGCGCACCGTGGGCGGCGCGATGCGGGCCCTCGCCGGACGCATCGATGCCATCGCCGACGCCGCAGGGCAGGAGCAGTCGGTGGGGGACGCGCTGCGCTCCTCCGTGGACGGCGCATACCGTGACGCGCTGGCCGACGTCATGGCCTCCACCGAGGACGGCACCCTGCTCCGTGGGGAGGTCCTCGCCCGGTGGCAGGACTTCGTGGGCACCGGTGAGTTCATGCGGGGACTCGAGACCAGGATCGGCTGGGCACGGGATCGCGTCACCGCCTTCTTCACCGGCAGGCCCGCGCCGGCCGCCACTGTCGCCGACGCCATCGGCAGCGGTCTGCAGACCGTCATCGTGGAACAGGCCGCACGCGCGGACGAGTCGGTCCGCAGGCGATGGCGGGGGGAGCGGGCCGGCACGGTGCTCCTGCAGGACGTGCCCGCCTGGGGGGCCGAGGACTTCGCCGCCGCGGTCGCACGTGAGATCCGGGCATGGCAGCAGGATCTCCTGGAGCTCGTCCAGGCGGAGGGAGCGGACAAGCGCTTCACCGCCCGCATGCTCTCCTTCGGCGTCAACGGGATCACGGTGGCCCTCATGGTGGTCGTCTTCGCGTCGACGGGCGGGCTGACCGGCGGTGAGATCGGAATCGCCGGGGCATCGGCGCTCGCCGGGCAGAAACTCCTCGAAGCCATCTTCGGCGACGACGCCGTGCGGCGCCTCGCCACCACCGCCCGCCACAACCTGTCCCAGCGCGTGGAGGAACTGTTCCGCAGCGAGCGCGCACCCTTCGACGAGTGCCTCGAGCCCCTGGTCCGGCAGACCCCGGCCGAGACGCTCCAGGTCCTGGCACGGCGGCTCCGCCAGGCGCTGCCCACCGGGCAGCGCCTCGCGGAGGACGAGGCGTGAGCCGACACGAGGGAGCGGCGTCCGAGGCGCTGCTCGCCAGTTCCCTCGCGACCGTGCTCGATCAGCTGCGGGCAGCCTGCGAACTCGGTATGGACCGGTTGCCGCAGGACGACCTCGACCGCCTGCACGGGACGCTCGAACACGCCGGAAGCCGCCGGGCGCTGTCGGCGGACCACACGGTGGTCGGCGTGTTCGGGCCGACCGGCAGCGGGAAGTCGTCCCTCGTGAATGCGCTGAGCGGAACCGATGCGGCCCGCGTGGCCGCCAGGCGGCCGACGACGTCGGAACCACTCGCCCTGGTCTGGAGCCGCCGTGGAAGCGAGGAGCTCCTCGACTGGCTCGGAGTCAGCCGGCGCGTCGAACTGCCGGACGGGGCGCCGCTCGTCGGCGGGGTGACCGGCGCTACGCCGCGCGACGGTGCCGCCGGCGCACGCCGTACGGCCGGCCCCGTAGTGCGAGCGGACGACGGATCCCCCGCATCGGGTGGGGCGGCCGCCGAGGAGACCGGCCGCCGTCGCCTGTTCCGCTGGCGACGGCGCCCTCGTCCGGCGTCGCCGGAGGACCGTGCGGAGTCGCCCGCCCCAGCCCTCCCTGCGCCGGGCGGCGACGCCGGCCTGATCCTGCTGGACCTCCCCGACTTCGATTCGACCGCGCTGGCGCACCGCGCCACCGTGGAGCGCCTCGCGGGGCAGGTCGACGTCCTACTCTGGGTGGTGGACCCGCAGAAGTACGCGGACGCCGCCCTCCACCACGGCTTCCTGCGGGGCCTGGCGGCGCACGGGGCGGTGACCCTGGTGGCCCTCAACCAGGCGGACCGGCTGGAGCGCGGGGATCTCGACGCCGTCAGCGCCTCGCTGGGGGAGATCCTCGCAGCCGAGGGTCTGCGGGGGGTCGACGTCATCGCGGTGTCGGCGCGGACGGGCGAGGGCGTGGCCCGACTCGCCGAGGCGATCCGGACGCTCGCCGAGACGCGCGCGGCAGCTACGCGGAGGCTCGCCGCCGACGCCGAGCAGGCAGCGGCAGCGCTTCTCCCGTTCGCCGTGGAGCAGGCGGTGGCGCTGCCGTCGGAGGATGCGCTGGACGCGCTGTCCGGAGAGCTCGGGGCGGCCGCGGGAGTTCCCGTGGTGGTCGACGCGGTCCGCAGTGCCTACCGCAGGGACGCGCACGCGACCATGGGCTGGCCCGTCACCCGCTGGCTGGCCGGGCTCCGTCCGGATCCGCTGCGCCGGCTCAACCTGCGGCAGCAGGACGTCCTGCCCGAACTCCGGAGGTCCTCGCTTCCCGTCGGGCAACCGGCGCACCGGGCGAGGGTGGACCACGCCCTGCGCGTCTTCGGCGACGCAGCCTCCCGAGGGGCTGTGGAGCCATGGCACTCGTCCATCCGGGATGCTGCCCGCGGAACTGCCGGTGAGCTCACGGACGCACTCGATTCCGCCGTCACCGGCACGGACCTGGAGACAGGACGGCGGAGGTGGTGGGGGATCTTCGGAGCACTGCAGTGGATCACCTTCGCCGGGCTCGTCGCCGGACTGGGCTGGCTGGGTGTCCTCGCCGTCCTCGGATTCCTCCAGCTACCCGCCATCGACGTCCCACGGGTCGAGGGATTCCCGGTTCCCACCCTCCTGATCCTCGGCGGGCTGGCAGCGGGCATCCTGCTCGGAGTCCTCGCTGCGCTCCTCGCCCGGCTCGGGGCGTCGAGGCGGGCCGGCAGGGTGCGCCGGCGGCTGCTGGGCGCGTGCTCGCAGGTCGCGCGCGACGTGGTGGTGGGGCCCGTCGCGGTCGAGGTGGCCCGCTGCAACGATTTCAGCACGGCAGTGCTGGCGGCATCGCGCCACCGCTGACGGGAGTCGACCCGGGAGGCGACGTCGCTCTCGACGGCGACGGCCGGGCATGCCTTCGCGTGGCTCAGCCGGCCCGGTCCGCCACCCGGGCGATGGCACTGTGTCCGGAGCAGACCCACTCGACGGAGCCCGTGCGGATGTGCTCGGCCAGGAGCTGGACCGTGCGTGCCGCCACCGGCTTGTCGTTGATGGTGATCGCGTAGAAGTCGCTGACCCCGCCGTCGCGGGACACCTTCGCGGCATCACCGGTGAACAGGACGCCACGCCACTGATACGCGTAGTGGCCCGGCGTATGCCCGGGGGTCGGGAAATACCGGAGCCCCGGGAAGATCTCCCCGGAGCCGCCGAGTTCCCGCGCTCCCTCGGGGAACGGGACGCGCGCGACCCTCTTCAGGAGCTTCCGGAAGACCGTCTTCGGCGCGGTCCGGCCGCGGAGGACGTCGGCGTCCGCAGCGCCGATCCACACCGTCGCCCCGAGGGCCTCCTGGAGGCGCCGTGCCACCTGTGCATGGTCGGCGTCGTGGTGCGTGAGGACGATGTCGGTGATCGGCCCCGTCGTCGCCTCGTTGGCGCGGAGTTCGGCGATGACGCCGTCGAAGCCGGAGGCCATGCCGGGGTCGATGACAGCGGCGCGACCGGCACCGACCACCACGAAGCCGTGGGAGCCCTTCTGCTGTTCGAGCTGGTGGCAATCCTGGGCGATGAGGCGCATGGGTGTCCTTCGGCTGGTGCTGCGGGTTGTGCGAACACTACCAACGCGACGAGCGCCCGTCCTTCAGGCGAGGAGGCGCAGTACCTTGTCCACCGTGTTGATGTTCCGCGTGGTGGTCGTGGCGGCATAGCGGGCGCGGGCCAGCAGCCTGGCGACCGGCACGTCCGTCGACCGGCCCTTCGGCGAGAACCACGCGATGGCGGCGCCTCCCGCCAGCACCGTGGGCTGTTCCGGCAGTCCGTGGGCGTCGTCGAGGAAGGCCCTCAGTTCGCCCGGACCGGTGAAGAGCGTGACATAGGTGTGCACGGCCTCCGGAGTGGCCTCCGGGGGCCGCGGGACGGACCCGGCGATCGCGATCAGGTCCGCCAGGCCGACGACGATCACCCATGCGAGGTAGCCGAAGCGCTCCCGCAGCGCCGTCTCCACGCGGTCCTTGAGCTCCTCCGCGCCGAGGGCGGAGGAGCAGGTGACATTGCCGCTCGCCAGGACTGTGGCGACCCTGCTCACGGGAAGGCCCGCGAGCAGCTCGCGGAGATCCACCATCCGCACGGTGACGCCGCCGACATTGACCCCCCTCAGGAAGACGGCGTAGCGGTGGTCGTCCCCCGGTGTGCCGGCCGCGTCGATCGCAGGGCTCGGCATGTCAGTCGGCCGCCTTCGCGACGGCGAGCGTCAACTGGCGCGCCGCGTCCGAGACGACCTCCGCGTGGATGCGTCCCGGTTGCCGCGTGAGCCGCTCCATCGGGCCCGAGATGGACACGGCCGCGATCACGCGCCCGGACGGCCCCCGCACCGGAGCCGAGACCGATGCCACGCCCGCTTCCCGCTCGCCGAGGCTCTGGGCCCAGCCGCGCCGTCGTACGCCGGCGAGCACCGTCGGTGTGAACCGTGCGTTCTGCAGCCCCTTCAGCAGGCGGTCGTGGTCCTCCCACGCCAGCAGGCACTGGGCGGCGGAGCCCGCCTTCATCGACAGCTGGGTCCCGACGGGAATGGTGTCCCGCAGCCCCACGGGCCGCTCCGCGGAGGCGACGCAGACGCGCCAGTCACCCTGCCGCCGGAACAGCTGCGCACTCTCGCCCGTCGCGTCGCGCAGGCTCAGGAGCACCGGTCCGGCGGCCGCGATGAGCCGGTCCTCGCCTGCGGCTGATGCCAGCTCCACCAGCCTGCTGCCCAGGACGAAGCGGCCCTGGATGTCCCGGCCCACCAGGCGGTGGTGGGCGAGGGCGAGGGCCAGCCGGTGCACCGTGGGCCGCGCGAGGCCGGTCGACGCGACGAGTTGTGCGAGGGTCGTGGGCCCGGCCTCGAGGGCGTCGAGCACGAGGGCGGCCTTGTCGATGACTCCGACGCCGCTAGAATTGTCCATAAGATGATATTGACGTCTCATTATCTGAGACGCAAGCGGCTCGGCTGGCACTCGCCGTCGGGCGCTGGTTGAGTTGAAGGCACCAGAGGTCCTGCAACGGCCGCCCCCACCGGGGCCCGGCGCAGCGGGACGGAAAAGGACGATCGTCATGGGCAAGACACTGGCCGAGAAGGTTTGGGACGCACACATCGTGCGCAAGGGCGAGGTCGTCGGAGCGGAAGCGCAGCCCGACCTCCTCTACATCGACCTGCACCTCGTGCACGAGGTCACCTCTCCTCAGGCCTTCGAGGGTCTCCGCCTGGCCAACCGGCCGCTGCGCCGGCCCGACCTGACGATCGCCACCGAGGACCACAACACCCCCACGCTGGACATCGACAAGCCGATCGCCGACCTCACCAGCCGCACCCAGATCGAGACCCTGCGCGCGAATTGCAGGGAGTTCGGTGTCCGGCTGCACTCCCTCGGCGACGCCGAACAGGGCATCGTGCATGTCGTGGGGCCCCAGCTCGGACTCACCCAGCCGGGCCTCACCGTGGTGTGCGGCGATTCCCACACCTCCACCCACGGCGCGTTCGGCGCGCTCGCGATGGGCATCGGCACGTCCGAGGTCGAGCACGTCATGGCCACGCAGACGCTCTCGCTCAAGCCCTTCCGGACCATGGGCATCACGGTCGAGGGAACGCTCAAGCCGGGCGTCACCTCGAAGGACATCATCCTCGCCGTGATCGCCAAGATCGGGACCGGCGGAGGCCAGGGCTACGTCCTCGAGTACCGCGGTTCGGCCATCCGCTCGCTGTCGATGGAAGCGCGCATGACCATCTGCAACATGTCCATCGAAGCGGGCGCGCGCGCAGGGATGGTCGCCCCCGACGAGACGACCTTCGACTACCTGCACGGCCGGCCCCACGCACCGCAGGGCGCGGACTGGGATGCCGCCGTCGCCGACTGGCGTGAACTGCGCACCGACGACGACGCCGTCTTCGACGCCGAGGTCTTCCTCGACGCGAACGAGCTCGAGCCCTTCGTGACCTGGGGTACCAATCCGGGCCAGGGCGTCTCCCTCTCGCAGGCCGTTCCCTCGCCCGACGATTTCGCCGACGAGAACGACAAGGCAGCGTGCAACCGGGCGCTGGACTACATGGCGCTCGAGCCGGGGACCCCGATGAAGGACATCCGGGTGGACACCGTCTTCCTCGGCTCCTGCACGAACAGCCGCATCGAGGACCTCCGCATCGCCGCGGACATCATCCGCGGCAGGGAGAAGGACCCCGCGGTCCGGATGATGGTCGTCCCGGGTTCCGCCCGCGTGCGGCTGCAGGCCGAGGCCGAGGGACTCGACCGCGTGTTCAAGGATTTCGGCGCTGAATGGCGGTTCGCCGGCTGCTCGATGTGCCTCGGCATGAACCCGGACCAGCTGGCACCGGGGGAGCGCTGCGCCTCGACGTCCAACCGCAACTTCGAGGGACGGCAGGGCAAGGGCGGGCGCACGCACCTCGTCTCGCCCGTCGTGGCCGCCGCGACGGCGGTCCGGGGGACCCTCAGTTCGCCGTCGGACCTTGCGCCCCTGCCCTCCGGCGCCGGGACCCACGCCGCCGATCCCACCGTTTCAGCAGCCTAGGAGAGCGCCATGGAGAAGATCACCACGCACACCGGCATCGGCGTCCCGCTGCGCCAGAGCAACATCGACACGGACCAGATCATCCCCGCCGTCTACCTCAAGCGCATCACCCGGACCGGCTTCGAGGACGCCCTCTTCGCGGGCTGGCGCAAGGAAGAGGACTTCATCCTCAACCGCGAGCCGTACTCGCGCGGTTCCGTCCTCGTGGCGGGGCCCGATTTCGGGACCGGCTCGTCCCGTGAGCACGCCGTCTGGGCGCTGAAGGACTACGGCTTCAAGGCCGTGCTGTCCTCGCGCTTCGCGGACATCTTCCGGGGCAACTCGGGCAAGCAGGGCCTCGTCGCCGCGCAGGTCGCGCAGGACGACATCGAGCTCATCTGGAAGATCCTCGAGAACGAGCCGGGCGCCACGGTCACGGTGGACCTCGAGGCGCGGATGGTGCAGTGCGGCTCGGTCAGCGCCCCGTTCCAGCTCGACGACTACACGCGCTGGCGCCTGCTCGAGGGCCTCGACGACATCGGGCTCACGCTCCGGCAGGAAGAGCACATCACGGAGTTCGAGGCCCGCCGCCCGTCCTGGAAGCCGACCACCCTGCCCGTGCGCACCTGACACCGGGCCGCACGCGGGGTGCGCGACGGCGTCCGCTGTCGCGCACCTCACGCCGTGTACCCGGGTACGGGAGGAATGACGACGCACCCGCGCGGGTTCCTATCAGGGAACAGGGAGTGCACCAAGTACCCTTGTATTTCTGTCTGCTCCGTGGTGCTCCTATGCTTGGAACGAGCATTTTCGAGTCCGCGGGGGTTCATCGTATGAGGAAAATAGGTATTCATGGGTAGCGTTCTGACCATCCGCGGCGGCATTCCGTTGACGGGCAAGGTATCCGTCCGCGGTGCGAAGAACCTGGTCCCGAAGGCCATGGTGGCGTCACTGCTGGGCAACACGCCGTCCGTCCTGCGCAACGTCCCGGAGATCAAGGACGTCGACGTCGTCACCAGCCTCCTGCAGCTGCACGGCGTGAAGGTGACCAAGGACCCCGTCACCGGCGACCTCACGATGGACCCGAGCGATGCGAAGATGGCCCGTTCGAAGGACATCGACGCCCATGCCGGCGACTCCCGGATCCCCATCCTCTTCTGCGGTCCGCTCATGCACAGCATCGGCGAGGCCTTCATCCCCGACCTCGGCGGCTGCAAGATCGGCGACCGCCCGATCGACTACCACCTCGAGGTGCTCCGCAACTTCGGGGCCGTCGTGGACAAGCGTCCCGGGGGCATCTCCATCTCCGCCCCCAAGGGCCTGCACGGCGCGAAGCTCACGCTGCCGTACCCGAGCGTCGGCGCCACCGAGCAGGTGCTCCTGACCGCCATCCGTGCCGAGGGCATCACCGAGCTGTCGGGTGCCGCCGTCGAGCCCGAGATCATGGACCTCATCGCGGTCCTGCAGAAGATGGGCGCGATCATCACGGTCCAGACCGACCGCGTCATCCGCATCGAGGGCGTCGAGGAGCTGACCGGCTACAACCACAAGGCCATCTCCGATCGCAACGAGACGGCGTCCTGGGCGTCCGCCGCGCTCGTCACCAAGGGTGACATCTACGTGGAGGGCGCGCGCCAGCTCGACCTCACGGCGTTCCTCAACACGTACCGCAAGATCGGCGGCGCCTTCGACGTCGACGACGAGGGCATCCGCTTCTACCACCCGGGCCGCCCCCTGAAGCCGCTGGTCCTCGAGACCGACGTGCACCCGGGCTTCATGACGGACTGGCAGCAGCCGCTCGTCGTGGCGCTCACCCAGGCCTCCGGCGTGTCGATCGTCCACGAGACGGTCTACGAGAACCGCTTCGGTTTCACCGAGGCCCTCATCCGCATGGGCGCGAACATCCAGGTGCACCGCGAGTGTCTCGGGAGCGTTCCGTGCCGCTTCGGCCAGCGCAACTTCCTCCACTCCGCCGTGATCTCCGGGCCGACGCAGCTGCGCGGCGCGGACATCGACATCCCCGACCTGCGCGGCGGCTTCAGCCACCTCATCGCGGCCCTGGCGGCGGACGGCGTCTCGCGCGTCACGGGCATCGAACTGATCAACCGTGGCTACGAGCGGTTCCAGGACAAGCTCGAAGGCCTGGGCGCGGACTTCGACATCACGGAGGACGCCCCGGCTGTCGCCGTGGCAATCTCCTAGGGCTCCGCGCACATGGGGGAGTCACGGGGCTCACGCGCCATGTTCGCGTTCCTCGGCACCTGGGTGAGGCCGGTCATGAACGCGCTCATGGACAAGGAATGGCACGGGCAGGAGAAGCTGCCGCGTGATACGGGCATCATCGTCTGCCCGAACCACGTCACCGAGATCGATCCGGTCGTGGTGGGGCACTTCCTGTACAACCAGGGCATCATGCCGCACTTCCTCGCGAAGGCGTCACTGTTCGAGGTGCCCGTGATCGGATCCATCCTGCGCACCATCAAGCAGGTGCCCGTGGAGCGCAGTTCGGCCGGAGCGAACCGCTCGCTCGAAGCCGCGCGGGACGCACTGGCCGACGGCGGCGGGATCATCATCTACCCCGAGGGCACCCTCACGCGGGATCCGGACATGTGGCCCATGAAGGGGCGCACCGGGGCTGCACGCCTCGCCCTCCAGACCGGCGCGCCGGTCGTGCCGATCGCCCACTGGGGCGCCCACGAGGTCTTCCCGCGCTACGCCAAGCGCTTCTACCTCTTCCCGCGCAAGTGCTCCCGGGTGCTCGTCGGCGACCCCGTGGACCTCAGCGAGTTCCGCGACGCGCCCCTGACGCGGACCACGCTCGACGCGGCGACGGAGCGCATCCTCGACGCCATCACGGAACTGCTGGCGGAGCTGAGGGGCGAGGAACCTCCCGCCGAGCGCTGGGACCCGTCCCAGAAGCAGCAGAAGCGGACAGGCCGGGACTTCGAGGCACAGGATGACGGGAATCCCGGCGGTCCGCAGCCCGGGGGGCAGCAGTGACGGCCGCCGATGCACTGCGTGCCACGCCGGCGAAGATCGCCGTCCTCGGCTCCGGCAGTTGGGGGACCACGTTCGCCAAGGTGCTCGCCGACGCCTCCGGCGGCACGCGCGTCATGCTCTGGTCCCGGCGCCCCGAGGTCGCCGAGGAGATCACCGCCGAGCACCGCAATTCCCGGTACCTCGGCGACACACGGCTCCCGCCGAACGTCTCCGCCTCGGCCGACGTGGAGGAGGTCCTCGTCGGAAGCGACCTCGTGGTCCTCGCGGTACCCGCCCAGACCCTCCGCGCGCAGCTCCCGGCCTGGCGGCCGCTCATCCCGGCACACGCCGTCGTCGTGTCCCTCATGAAGGGACTGGAGGTCGGTACCGATGCCCGCATGAGCGAGGTGATCGCGGAGGAACTGGCGCTGCCCGCCGAGCGGATCGCGGTGCTGTCCGGGCCCAACCTCGCCATGGAGATCGCCCGCGAGGAGCCGACGGCCTCCGTCGTCGCCTGCCCCGACCACGACATCGCCGCGTGGATCGCAGCGGCCTGCACGGCCTCCTACTTCCGGCCCTACACCTCCACGGACGTGATCGGGGTGGAGATCGGCGGGATCGTCAAGAACGTGATCGCCCTGGCCGTCGGCATCTGCGAGGGCCGGCGCATGGGCGACAACACGAAGGCCTCCGTGATCACCCGAGGCCTCGCCGAGACGACGCGCCTGGCCGTCGCCCTCGGCGGACAGCCCGAGACGATGGCGGGACTGGCCGGCATGGGTGACCTGATCGCCACGTGTTCCTCCGCGCTGTCCCGTAACCACACCGCCGGCCACCTGCTGGGCCAGGGCCTGACCCTCGACCAGGTGACGGTGAGGATGAACCAGACGGCGGAGGGCATCAAGTCCGCGCAGGCCGTCCTGGACTCCGCCATGAAGCTCGGCGTGGACATGCCCATCACCGAGAGCGTGGTGGCCGTCCTCCAGGGGCGCCTGTCCGTCAACGACCTCGGGCCGCGCCTGCTGGCCCGCAACCTCAAGCCGGAAGGCGATCCCGTACCGTGACCACCGTGATGACCGCGACCACCGAGACCCCCCTTCCCGCCCGCAAGCCCCGCGTCCTCGTCCTGTTCGGCGGCCGTTCGAGCGAACACGCCGTCAGCTGCGTGACCGCGGCCGGCGTGCTCGAGGCGATCGACCGCACGCGCTACGACGTGGTGCCCGTGGGCATCACCAAGTCCGGCCAGTGGTCTCTGGTGTCGGCGGATCCGTCCGCGTGGTCACTGCGCTCCGACGTGCTGCCGGAGGTCGCCGCGACCGAGCAGGCCGTGGTCATGGGCACGCCGGCGGACGGCAGCGAGGGGCAGGAACTGCTCGTCGCAGCACCCGGGTCCGTCCCCGAGAGCCTGGGCGGCGTCGACGTCGTCCTGCCGCTCCTGCACGGCCCGTTCGGTGAGGACGGCACGCTGCAGGGCATGCTGGAGATGGCCGACATGCGCTACGTCGGCGCCGGCGTGCTGGCGTCCGCCGTCGGCATGGACAAGCACTACATGAAGGTGGTCTTCGCGGCCGCCGGGCTCGAGGTGGGCCCCTACGAGGTGGTGACGGACCGGCAGTGGCGCACCGACGCCGAGGACGGCATCCGCCGTGCCGCCGAGCTCGGTTTCCCGCTCTTCGTCAAGCCCGCCCGTGCCGGGTCCTCGATGGGGATCAGCCGGGTCGAGGATGTCGAGGGAGTCCGCGCGGCGGTCGAGGCCGCCCGCGCCTTCGACCCCAAGGTGGTGATCGAGGCCGGGATCGAGGGCCGCGAGATCGAGGTTGCCGTCCTCCAGGGACGGGGCATGGATGCGCCGCGCACCTCGCTGCCGGGGGAGATCGCGATCCAGCCCGGGGAGCACGCCTGGTACGACTTCGAGGCCAAGTACGTCGACGGCGCCGCTGCCGAGCTGTCCTGTCCCGCGGACCTCCCGCCGGAGGTCATCGACCGCGTGCGGCGCCTCGCGGGCGAGGCGTTCGACGCGATCGGCGGCGAGGGCCTCTCCCGCGTCGACTTCTTCTACACGCAGGACGGGCGCCTGGTCATCAACGAGATCAACACCATGCCCGGCTTCACCCCGATCAGCATGTACCCGCAGATGTGGGCGAAGTCCGGCCTCGGCTACACCGAGCTGATCGACGAACTGATCGGGCTCGCGCTGGAGCGCGGTACCGGCCTGCGCTGACCGCGAGGTCCTTGCCGGGGCCGCCCGGGACGCGGCAAGGACCTGGACGCCGACTGATGTCGGTCACCCGGCGGCCGTGACGGCGCCGACTCGACGCGTGGTGTGCACCGGCCTGTCGGGGACGTGCGCGGGGCGCCGCCTGGCGAATTCTGCACGCAGTTCCGGCAGCACGAGTTCGCCGAAGAGGTCGAGCTGGTTCAGCACGGTCTTCAGTGGCAGGCCGGCGTGGTCGATGAGGAACAACTGGCGCTGGTAGTCGCCGAAGAACTCCTGGAAGGAAAGGGTCTTCTCGATGACCTCCTGGGGGCTGCCGACCGTCAGCGGCGTCTGGGCCATGAAACTCTCCATCGTCGGCCCGTGGCCATAGACAGGGGCGTTGTCGAAGAACGGACGGAATTCCTTCACTGCATCCTGTGACCTACGTGCCATGAAGAACTGTCCGCCCAGTCCCACGATCGCCTGGTCGGCATCGCCGTGGCCGTAGTGGGCGTAGCGTTCCCGGTAGAGGCCGATGAGCTGCTGGTAGTGCTCCTTCGGCCAGAAGATGTTGTTGGCGAAGAACCCGTCGCCGAAGTAGGCGGCGACCTCCGCGACCTCCGGCGTGCGGATGGAACCGTGCCAGACGAACGGTGCGACGCCGTCGAGCGGGCGCGGGGTCGAGGTGAAGTTGCGCAGCGGCGTGCGGTACTTGCCTTCCCAGTCCACGACGTCGTTGTCCCACAGCTGGCGCAGCAGGTTGTAGTTCTCGACGGTCAGTTCCAGGCTGTCCTGCTGGTTCTTGCCGAACCAGGGGTAGACGGGCCCGGTGTTGCCGCGGCCGAGGATCAGGTCCACGCGACCGTCGGCGAGGTGCTGCAGCGTGGCGAAGTCCTCCGCGATCTTGACCGGGTCGTTGGTGGTGATCAGGGTGGTGCTGGTGGACAGCGTGATGCGCTCGGTCTGGGCGGCGATGTAGCCGAGGAGGGTGGTCGGGGAGCTGGCGTAGAAGGGCGGGTTGTGGTGCTCGCCGGTCGCGTAGACGTCCATGCCGATCTCTTCGACCTTCTTGGCGATGGCGACGGCGGCCTTGATGCGCTCACCCTCGGTGGGTGTCTCACCCGTGAGGGGGTTCCGGGTGACGTCGCTGACGGTGAAGACACCGATTTCCATGATTCTTCTCCAGAAAGGTTATAGGGATGGTGAAAGGCGGGAGCCCGAGGGCTCAGGACGTCCGCGTCTGAATCCTTGCCAGGAGCTCCTCGAACGGCGCGGATGGTTCGAGCTGATGGGAAGGGCGTGCCGGGGACTGGCCGACGAGCATTCCAGCCACTTCCCGAGCGGCACGGCGTGACCTCTGTTCCAGGGCGGGTTCATTGTCGGCGCTCGCTCCCCAGTCCTGGGGCGCCGCGTAGACGGCGGTGGGAGCTACCCGCGCCCGCAGGTAACTGAAGAGGGGCCGCATGGCGTGCTCGAGGACCAGGGCGTGCCGCGGACTGCCGCCGGTCGCCCCCAGGAGAACGGGCATGCCCTCGAGCGCGGTGTTGTCGAGGACATCGAAGAAGGATTTGAACAGTCCGCTGTAGGACCCCGAGAAGACAGGACTGACAACGATGAGCGCGTCTGCGTCCGTGACGTTCCGGCTGGCGGCGGCCAGGGCGGGCGGCGCGAACCCGCTCACCAGGTGGTGCGCGATCTCCACGGCGTAGTCGCGAAGCTCGAGGACGTCGATGGTGACGTCCTGGCCGGACACGGACAGTTCACCCTCGAGGGCGTCCGACAACACATCGGCAAGCATTCGACTGGACGACGGGACGCCGAGCCCCGCTGTGACAACTGCGACTTTCGTCATGGTGCCTCCTCTAGTAGATGCATATGCATCGATCTGTTCAACGCGCCGATGCGTCGGGTCATTCCCGGGGAGACATACCTAGGCCAGGACGACGACGCCGAGCAGCGAGACTCCCGCGAGCAGCAGCGTCGAGGCGGCGCCCACCGCTGCGAATCGTCCACCCGTGCGCAGCAGGCGGCGGATGTCGATCCCCGCACCGAGCCCGAACATCCCTGCTGCCAGCAGGACGGTGGTCACCGTGCGGCCGGCGTCGAGCACGGGCTGGGGCAGGAACCCGAGGGACCGCAGGACGACCATCGCCAGGAATCCCAGCACGAAGAGGGGCACCAGGGGAGTGGTGCGCCGTGCGTCCCCCCTCCCGTCCCGGCCGCCTCCCTGCGGTGCGCCGGTCGCCGGGCCGGCCGTGGACGCCGCTGCGCGCCGTCGCTCCCCGAGGCTCGCCACGGCGGCGACCGGCGCCAGCATCAGCACGCGCCCGAGCTTGACCACCGTCGCCGATGCCAGCGCCGTGGCCCCCGCCGTACTGGCCACCGCCACCACCTGTGCCACTTCGTGGACGGCGAGCCCGGACCAGATGCCGAAGCTCGTGGCGTCGAGCCCGAGGGCGGCGTTCAGGAGGGGCAGCGCCACGATCATGAGGGATCCGTAGAGGGTGACCATCGCGACGGCGGAGGCCACCTCGTCGTCGTCGGCGTCCACGATGCCCTGCATCCCGGCGACGGCGGATGCACCGCAGATGGAGAACCCGGCTGCCATGAGCAGGGCGCCCGCCCTGCTGAGGCCGAGCCGCCGGCCCATCCAGAGGGTGCAGTAGAAACTGAGGGCGACGCACGCGACGATCAGCAGGATGACCTGCGGGCCCAGGGCCAGGATGTCCGGCAGCGCGAGCTGGAGCCCCAGCAGGACGACGCCCGCGCGGAGGAGGCGCTTGGTCCCGCCGCCGATGCCCGTGCGGAGGGCCGTCGTGTACAGCCCCGAGTTGCCGAGCAGGATCCCGAGGACCAGCGCGATGACCAGGGCTCCGAGCACGGTCTGGAGGCCGGCTAGGAGCATGGACACGCCGACGCCGGCTGCCAGGACGAGAAGACCCGGGACCCACGCGCGGAGCGGGAGGTCCCGGGTGTTCGGGGCGGTGCTGCGGCTGCTCATCGGTGGCACGGTCCTCCCGGCCGCCCGCGGGCAGCCCGTGGCGCTGTCCGGACCGTGGACCGATCCTCCATGCGCCAGCTTACGGGGGAGCCGGACATCTCACCGGCGCCCCTCCTTCCGCGCTTGCAGCGTGGATCCCCCGCCCGGGAAGACAGGGACGACCGGTTCCCTGTGCGTCGGTCTTGTCTGCCTTCTCCGCGGGGGCGGGGAGGGGAGGTGCGGAGGCCGACCCTAGAGGATACCGTCGGTCAGCGCGTTCGGGGTGCCGAAGCGGTGGGCGGTGACGCTGATCGCCTGCTCCTGCAGGAACGGCAGCAGCTCGATCCGGCCCGATTCGGTGACGGGCTGCGCGTAGATGGCCAGGTCCGGGCGTCCGCCCGTCGCGGCTGCGAGCGCGGACGCGCCGCCGCCGATGAGCCGTACGCGGCTCACCGTCAGCGACGATGCGCGGGCCAGCCAGGCGTCGTCGTCCTCGACGGCCACGCCCTCGGCGTGCGTCGAAACGACGGAGCGGAGCGCTGCCGGGAGGTCGACGGCGGCCGAGACCGTGACGGGGGCTCCGGCGGCCCTCGCCGCGAGGAGGACGCGCACCAGGTCGGTGAGGGGGGCACCCGCCGCGAGGCGGACCGTCACGGGATGGGCGAGGTAGCGGAAGAGGTTCCGCTCGGCCGAGAGGGCCGAGACATCCCGCACGCGGCCGAACTCGCTGTTCCACGCCGCGGCGTCCGACGCGGCAGCGCGGGCCAGGCGGGCGACGTCGTCCCCGGGCAGGCCGGCCGACCGTGCGGCCGCGAGCAGCGGGGCGACGACGGGCAGGGGCGCCTCCTGGGCGGCGGATTCCCGGGACACCCAGGAACCGAGGCCCACGAGGTAGTTGGGGCCTCCCGCCTTCGTCCCGGCGCCGACCGCGGACTTCTTCCACCCGCCGAAGGGCTGGCGCTGGACGATCGCGCCGGTGATCCCGCGGTTGACGTAGAGGTTGCCGGCCTGCACGCCGTCGAGCCAGGTAGCGATCTCGCGGCTGTCGAGGGAGTGGATGCCGGAGGTGAGGCCGTAGTCGATGTCGTTCTGCAGCGCGATGGCCTCCTCCAGGGTGGCCGCGGTCATGATGCCGAGGACCGGCCCGAAGTACTCCGTGAGGTGGTAGGTCGATCCGCGCTTCACGCCGTCGCGCACGCCGGGGCTCCACAGGCGGCCCGACGCGTCGAGCTGCCGGGGCTCGGCGAGCCAGGACTCGCCCTCCCCGAGCGTCGTCAGGCCGTCGAGGAGCTTGCCGGCGGCCGGTTCGATCACGGGACCCATCTGCGTGGTCGGGTCCTCCGGATAGCCGACGGACAGGGACGTGACGGCGTCGAGGAGCTGGTTGCGGAAGCGCTGCGACGTGCTCACGCTGCCCACGAGGATCACCAGGGAGGCGGCCGAGCACTTCTGGCCCGCATGTCCGAAGGCGGACTGCGCGACGTCCTTCGCGGCGAGGTCGAGGTCCGCGCTCGGGGTCACGATGATCGCGTTCTTGCCGGAGGTCTCGGCGAGCAGCGGCAGGTCCGTGCGGAAGGAGCGGAACAGCGCGGCGGTCTCGTACCCGCCGGTCAGGATCACGCGGTCCACCCGGGGGTCGGAGACGAGCCGGCGACCGAGGTCACCCTCCTCGAGCTGCACGAGCCGCAGGACCTCGCGCGGCACACCCGCTGCCCAGAGGGCCTCGATCATGACCGAGCCGGACCGGCGGGCCTGGGAGGCCGGCTTGATGATGACGGCCGAACCCGCGGCGAGGGCGGCGAGCGTGGAGCCCGCCGGGATCGCGACGGGGAAGTTCCACGGCGGGGTCACGACCGTGAGCCGCGCCGGGGAGAACGAGGCGCCGTCGACGTCGTCGAGCTCGCGGGCGCGCTCGGCGTAGTAGTGGGCGAAGTCGACCGCCTCGGAGATCTCCGGATCGGCCTGATCGAGGGTCTTGCCGGTCTCGGCGGCCATGACCTCCATGAGCTCGGCGCGGCGGGCCTCGAGGGCGTCACCTGCCCGATGCAGGACCTCGGCGCGCTGCGCTCCTGTCAGCGAACCCCAGGACTCCGCCGCGCCTACGGCACCGGCGATGGTGGCTTCGAGGTCCTCGGCACGCGTGAGCGTGGTGGCGTCCACGATGCCGATCCCCAGCTCGGAGGTGGGCACCCGCTCGAGGATCGCCCGTCCCCAGGCGCGGTTCGCCGGGAGCGAGGGGTCGGTGTCCGGGGTGTTCTCGAACCCGATGCCCGGATGGGCCGGGGCGGGGACGGTGCGGTCCTGCCGGCGATTCGGTGCCGGGATGGAGGTGTCGAGCTCCCGCAGCGACGCGAGGAAGCGGTTCTTCTCCCGCTCGAAGAGTGCCTCGTTCTCGGAGAGTTCGAAGACGGCCGACATGAAGTTGTCCTGGCTGGCGCCCTCCTCGAGGCGGCGGATCAGGTAGGCGATGGCGACGTCGAACTCGCGCGGGTGCACCACCGGCGTGTAGAGGAGCAGCGACCCGACGTCGCGACGGACGGCCTCCGCCTGGCCCTGGGCCATGCCGAGGAGCATCTCGAACTCGATGCCGGAGCGGACCCCGCGCTCCCCGGCGAGGAGCCAGGCGAAGGCGAGGTCGAAGAGGTTGTGGCCCGCGACGCCGATGCGCACGTTGTCCACATGCCCGGGCTGCAGCGCGTAGTTGAGCACGCGCTTGTAGTGCGTGTCCGACTCCTGCTTGGAGCCCCAGGTGGCCAGCGGCCAGTCGTGGAGGTCCGCCTCCACCTGTTCCATCGGCAGGTTGGCTCCCTTGACCACGCGGACCTTGATGCCGGCACCGCCCCGGGCACGCCGGGCGGCCGCCCATTCCTGCAGCCGGATCATCGCGGCCAGCGAGTCGGGGAGGTAGGCCTGCAGGACGATCCCGGCTTCGAGGTCCACGAACTCGGGCCGGTCGAGGATGTCCATGAAGACCGCGATCGTCAGGTCGAGGTCCTTGTACTCCTCCATGTCGAGGTTGATGAACTTCGGCTTCTCGGATGCGGCGGCGAGTGCGTACAGGGGGGCGAGCTTCTCGGCGACGTGCCGTACGGCCTCCTCGAACGCCCAGGCGGGGTGCGGGGCGACGGTGGAGGACACCTTGATGGAGACGTAGTCGACGTCGGGGCGCTCGAGCAGGCGGACCGTCCCGGCGAGGCGGCGTTCCGCCTCGTGCTCGCCGAGGACCGCCTCGCCGAGGAGGTTGACGTTCAGGCGGATGCCGTCACGCCTGATCCTGCTGATGGACCGTCCGAGCTTCGCGTCGGAGGCGTCGATGATGAGGTGGCCCACCATCTCCCGCAGGACGCGCCGGGCGATGGGGATGACGACCTGTGGGAGCACGGGGGCGACGGCGGCGCCCACCCGAACGGCCGAGCGCATGTACCAGGGGAGGAACGCGGGTACCTTCGGGGCGATGATGCCGAGGTTGCGGGCCGCGACGGTGAGGTCCTCGGGCCGGATGACGCCGTCGACGAAGCCGACGGTGAAGGCGAGCCCGTCGGGATCCTTGAGGACACCGGCGAGCTGCCTGGCCGAGGAATCGACGGGGACCTTCGAGGCCTCCGTCAGCCACCGCCGCACGAGGGCGATCGACGCGTCCGGCAGCGTTGCCGGGATAGCAGTGGTGCCGCCCTCGGGGGCCGTAAATCGCCGGGACGCGCCGTCGGACCCGGGGTTCGGGGTGGCGGGCAGGTCCTGGGGGGCCGGGGTGGCGGCGATGCCTTCACGAGGCGGGATCTGGGTTGTCATGGCAACGGCTTTCGGTCGGACGGCTCTCGCCGGGCACAGGGTGAAGCAGCTACTTCGACCTCAGTATCCGGCTCGCCGTACGATTAGGAAAAGCGATGATTACCGAAGGGTATTCATCAGCGGAACCGAATCCTGGAGGCCCCATGCTCGATCTACGCAGGCTCCGCCTGCTCCGGGAACTGAAGATCCGCGGCACCCTCGCCGATGTGGCGGCCGCGCTGAGCTACAGCCCGTCCTCCGTGTCACAGCAGCTCGCCCTGCTCGAGAAGGAAGTGGGCGTGGAGCTGCTGCGCAAGACCGGGCGCCGCGTGGTGCTGACACCGCAGGCCGAGGTGCTCGTCACGCACACGGCGGAACTGCTCGAGACCCTCGAACGGGCCGAGGCGGACCTCGCGGCCTCGCTGACCACGGTGTCCGGGACCGTGCGGGTCGCCGTGTTCCAGTCCGCGGCGCTGGCGCTCATGCCGGACGCCCTGACGGCGATCATCCGGGACTACCCGGACGTGCGCGTCGAGATGGTGCAGCGTGAACCGGAGACCGCCCTGTACGAGACGTTCGCCCGCGATTTCGACCTCGTGATCGCCGAGCAGTACCCGGGCCACGCGGCGCCCCGCCACCCCGAACTCGACCATGTGGCGCTGACGGAGGACGCGATCCGCCTCGCCGTCCCGCTCGTGGGCCCCCATCACACCGGCATTTCCTCCGTGGCAGAGGCAGCGGGAGCGGCATGGGTCATGGAGCCCAGGGGGGCCGCGTCACGGCACTGGGCGGAGCAGGCCTGCCGACGGGCCGGGTTCGAGCCCGACGTGCGCTACGAGACCGCGGACCTCCAGGCGCAGATCCGCCTGATCGAATCCGGCAACGCCGTAGCGCTCATGCCCGACCTCGTCTGGACGGGCCGGAGCGTGCCGGTGCGCCTCCTCGAGCTCGAGGACGACCCCCGGCGCTCCATCTTCACGTCGGCCCGCCGCGCCGGTGCGCGCAGGCCCGCGGTGCTGGCCTTCCGTGAGGTCCTCGGACAGGCTGCGTCCGACGTGCGGCGCCCCCGGCCGCCGCAATAAAAGGCCGCCCCTGCCCGTTGATCCCTCAGACGGGCGTTTCGCCCCTTCCCGCATCGCTCCTAAGGTTGTTCCATGTCCAGCCAGTCCATCCAGTCCACTGCGTACCCGCAGCTCGAGTCCGCCCCCGTACCCGCCACCGTCGAACGGGTCGCGGAGACGGTGCTGCCCACGAGGTACGGGACGTTCCGCATGGTCGGATACCGGGATGGTGGGGGAGTGGAGCACGTCGCCCTGGCGCAGGGGATCGAGGACGACACCCATGGCGGGCCCACTCCGGCGCCGCTGGTCCGCGTCCACAGCGAATGCCTCACGGGTGACGCCTTCGGATCCTGGCGGTGCGACTGCGGGGACCAGCTCGCGGCGGCGCTCTCCGCGATCTCCGAGGAGGGCCGCGGCGTGGTGGTCTACGTCCGCGGGCACGAAGGCCGCGGGATCGGCCTGCTCGCCAAGCTGAAGGCCTACGCGCTGCAGGACCAGGGGGTGGACACCGTGGACGCGAACACCGCCCTGGGGCTTCCCGTCGACGCACGCCGCTACGACCAGGCGGCCGAGATCCTGCAGGATCTGGGCATCAGCGCGGTCCGCCTGCTCTCCGGCAATCCCGCGAAGGAGGAGGCGCTCGAGGACCTCGGGATCGCCGTCGTCGAGCGCCGCGGCCTCCCGGTGTCCGAACGGTCGGAGAACGCCGGCTACCTCGCCACCAAGCGGGCCCGCATGCGGCATGACGCCGCGCCCTCCGCCGACGCCTGGGCCGCGCTCCTCGACGGCACCGTCCCGGCCGCCCCTGCGCCGGGTGAGGCGGAGGAGCTGACCCACCGCTACGGCTACCTGGCGGGAGCGTCCGGGCAGATCGTCGTCGGACAGCTGCGCCAGAGCCTGGACGGCTTCATCGCCTCGCGCTCCGGCGACTCCGGCTTCCATGAGGACCGCGGCGACCACGGCCACCTCCAGAGACTCCGGGCCCTCGTGGACGCCGTCGTGGTCGGGGCGTCCACCGTCCTGGCCGAGGACTGCGCGCTCGCCGTCGAGGACGTACCCGGCAGCAGTCCCGTGCGCGTCGTGCTCGACGCGGCGGCCAGGGTCGGCCCGGACGCTCGTGTCCTGGACGGCGACGGCGTCTCCACTCTCTGGATCGTGGCGCAGGACGCCGCTGTCCCCGAGGCGCTGCCCTCCTCCGTGGAGGTGGTGCGGCTGCCCGTGGAGGACTTCGCTCCGCGGCGTGTCCTGGACATCCTGCAGGCGAGGGGCCTGGAGAAGGTGCTGGTCGAAGGCGGCGGGAACACGGTCTCCCGGTTCCTCGAGGCCGGCCTGCTCGATCGCCTGTACCTCACCACCGCTCCGGTCCTGGTGGGCGACGGCGTTCCGGGTATCCGCTTCTCGGGGTCCGACGCCCTCGCCGAGGCCCGCACGGCACCGGTCCGGCGCTTCGTATTCGGGCAGGACATCTGCACGGAGTTCAACTTCGCCGCGGTGCGGTAGCTCCGGCAGACGTCCTGCGACCGGGGTCAGGAATCGTCGCTGAGCCTCTTGCTCTTGCCCTGCAGCCGGTCGATGTGTTCGGAGGCCTCGGCCTTGGTGATGTCCGCCGGGATCTCCTCGCCCGCCTCGCGCGCGAGGGTGTCCAGGTAGCTGCGCTGTGCTGCGGTCATCGGCTCGTCGCCGGTGACCCAGTCGGAGGGATCCCGCTCGAATCCGCCCTCGGGCTCGGAGTTCGGACTTCCCAGTGTGTCTGCCATATCGGTTCCTCTTCGGTCGTTTCCAGCCTGAGCCATCAGTGTACTTAGTTTCCCGGGAGCTCCACGCCCCGCTGGCGTCCGGTCCCGTTCGCCCTCAGCCTGCGCTCCGAGTGCGCGGCGAGTCGCATCCTGCCGCCGGCGTACCGGACACCATCGCGGGCCCTGCTGGCGACGGCGAGCCAGCTGCACACGGCCCGCTCGAGCAGCCACGCGGGGGCCCACAGCGGGGCTGCGGGACCGAAGACCGCGGCTCCAGAGTGCCGTCGTCGTCCCAGCTCCGCGAGCGCGACGACGGCGAGGCCCGCCGCGGCGAGCTGCCGGGCCGTCGGCCGGGCGAGGAGGATGGCCGGGAGCAGGCTCAGCTCGACGGTGAGCCGGCCCGGTTGGGCGAAGCTGTCGTACGCCTGCCGGACGCGCTGCCCCAGGAAGTGCCGCGAGGAGCAGGGCAGGCGTGCCACGAAGAGGTCGTCGGCACGGGTCTCGACGCCGCCGGCGGCCCGCACCGTGCGGATCAGTTCGAGGTTCTCGAAGAGTGCGTGCGCACAGTAGCCACCCGCCGAGAGGAGCGTGCTGCGCCGGACGCCGAGCGTGCCCGGGTAGTCGGAGGCGAACGCCCTGTTGAGCAGGGTCCGCCCGGTGTCCCAGCGGGCATGCCACGGCAGCCGTGCGAAGTAGTTCTGGGGGCGCACCACGTCCGCGTCGTCGAGGAGCCCGAGGAGGCGCTCCGCCTCGTCGCGCCCGTACCGGACGTCGTCGTCGGCGATGATGACGCGTTCATGCCGTGCCGCGGACAGGCCCGTCAGGACGCCCTGGACCTTGCCGTTGCCCCCCTGGCGCACGGCGCCGGGATCGGGCCGCAGGTGGCGCACCCCGGCCGGGAAGGCGTCCGCGTGCCGCTCGAAGAACGGATCGGCCGAGCCGTCCACCACGGTGACGTCCATCCAGCGCACGAGCTCGCGCAGGTAGGAGGCCAGTTCCGTCACGGGCCCCTTGTCGGTCCACTTCAACGGCAGGATGTACTCGGCTGCGTACCGCATGAAAGGTCGGTGTCCTCCCTGTGCAACGGGTTTCCGGACCGGCTGTCCGCTTCCCTTCAATTACTAAGGGTGCTTACGGTGAGGGGGCAAGGAACCCACGGGTGCAATTGCCCGTAGACACCAGGAGGAACAGTGAGCCAGCCAGCGCAGCAGCAGGAGCCGCCCGGAACCACCGATGCCATGGACCCGACGCCCGACCACGGCGAGCAGTCCTACCGCGGTTCGGGACGACTGACCGGCAAGAAGGCGGTGATCACCGGTGGCGACAGCGGAATAGGCCGTGCCGTGGCGATCGCCTACGCGAGGGAGGGCGCCGACGTCCTGATCAGCTATCTCGATGAGGACGACGACGCCCGTGAGACGGCCCGATGGGTGGAGGAGGCCGGCAGGCGGGCGGTCCTGTTCCCGGGCGACCTCGCCGACCCGGCGACGTGCCGTGCGGTGATCGACAGGGCCGTCGAGGAGTTCGGCAGGGTGGACGTCCTCGTGAGCAACGCCGCGTTCCAGATGACGCACGAGACCATCGAGGAGATCCCGGACGAGGAGTGGGACCGCACGCTCGCGATCAACCTCAGCGCGTTCTTCCACCTCACCAAGGCGGTCCTGCCCTTCATGCCGCCGGGCGGGTCGATCATCGGCTCGAGCTCGGTGAACTCGGACAACCCCGTACCCACGCTGCTGCCCTACTCGGCGACGAAGGCAGGGATCGCCAACATGACGGCCTCCATGGCGCAGCTCCTGGCCGAACGCGGGATCCGGGCCAACTCCGTGGCCCCTGGTCCCATCTGGACACCGCTGATCCCGGCCACCATGCCGGAGGACCAGGTGGAGAGCTTCGGCCAGCAGGTGCCGATGCAGCGCGCGGGCCAGCCGGCGGAGCTCGCGCCGGTGTACGTCCTGCTGGCGTCCGACGAGGCGAGCTACGTCTCGGGAGCGCGCATCGCCGTGACCGGCGGGCAGCCGATCCTGTAGCCGGCCCCGCGGACCGGGCGGCGGACCCATCCGAGGCCCCTCCGGGCACGAAGAATTCCCGCACTCCTTCCGTGGGCGCATGACAGTGGTCGTCCGCGGAAGGAGTGCTTCCCGGGTGTCGGGCCTATCCTCCGAACATCGGCAGGGGAGCGCCGGCGATCCCGGCCTCGACCGCGAAGAGCGCGCCCGCGTTCGGCTCCGATCCCGCCGGGATGTTCTCCTGCGTGGTCGTGATGAAGAGCGTCGACAGGTCCTTCCCGCCGAACGCGCACGCCGTCACATTGGTCACCGGCAGGGGGATGTGCTCGGAGAGCCTGCCCGACGCGTCATAGCGGGCGATCGCCCCGCCCCCGTAGAGCGCCGTCCAGATACCGCCCTCGGCATCGATCGCCATGCCGTCCGGCATCCCGAGCGCAGGCTCGACGACGGCGAACGTCCGGCGATCGGTGAAGCGTCCCGTCCCGACGTCGTAGCCGAGGGCGTCGATCCGGCCGGTCGGCGTGTCGCTGAAGAAGGCCGTGTCACCCGAGGGCGAGAAGTGCAGGCCGTTCGAGATGGTGATCCCGGTCAGGACGGTGCTCACACCGTGGTCGCGGTCCAGGGAGTAGAGGGTGCCGGCGCCGAAGCCGCCCTCCCAGCCCATCGATCCGCACAGGAAGCGGCCCGCGGTGTCGCAGCCGCCGTCGTTCATGCGGACGGTGCTGTCACGAAAGGCCTCCGGGCCCTGCTCGAGGGTCGAGAAGTCCTCGTCGGCGAAGACGAAGCCACGCTCGACGCCGATGACGTATCCGCCCGACGACCGGCCGCGGATGACGCCCGCGAGGCGGGGATGCACGTTCTGCCGGTCCAGGCTGCCGTCCTCGTGCCGTACCAGGACATCGCCCTCCTGCATGTCCACCAGCAGGAGCTCTCCGCGGCGCGGGTCCCAGTAGGGTCCCTCCCCGTGGAACGTGCAGACGTCGGAGATTTGTTCGGCTTTCACGGTGCCTCCTGGCAGTGGTCGGAATCGGTCGTTGCACGAGTGGCAGGGAGAGGTGCTGCGTCAGCCGCCCGATGGTGCGGGAGTGGCATCGGAGAGCCCGACGCAGGCCCGGGACTGGTCGACGCGCGAGACGGCGTCCCCGAGTTCCACCAGGACGGTGCTCGAGGCGACCTCGTCCGGGTCGAACAGGACCTCGACCGCCGGGTCCCGCCCGTAGGTGGTGGCGGTCCAGGCCGGATCGCCCTCGCGGACCACCCAGTCGACGTCGTTGACGGTCACGCAGGGGTCGGTGGTGGGGCCGGGGACCGTCACGCCGCACCGGAGCACCACCTTGGAGGGATCGCCCCACGTGGACGTGGCCTGGCTGTTCGTGTCGCGCTGCTCGTTCTCCGCGACCGTCGGCGGCAGGGCGATCATCACGTCGGCGCAGCGGGCGTTCGCGGCATCCTCCGCCGGATCGACGTCCACCACCGAGGCGCAGCCGGAGAGGCAGATCATGAGGGCGGCTGCGGGCACCAGCGCTGACAGGGTGCGGGGGAGGGCGCGCATGCTCCCACCCTAATCGGTGGTCCGGCCCCGGACGCGACACAGCGGCGGGGTCCGACGCGGGAAGCCGGGCCGTAGGCCGGTGCGACAGTAGGATTCAGGGGCCGCAGCCAGTCTCAGGCTGCCGGTTCCCACCCGCATGCGACGCTGCACGTCAGCCGGATGCGTGAGCCCGATCGAGGACGAATGACCGCGCCGAACCGCAGCACCCTGTCGACGACCGCCAGCACCAGGATCACCCGCGGGGCGGTGGGCGCCCTCCTCCTGGGAGCCGTGCTCGCTACGCCGACGGCCGCCCTCGCGCTTGACCCGGCCATGGCTCCGGCTGCCCCGCCGGCAGTCTCCAGCCGGCAGGAATCCGAGCTCGTGCGGCAGCCGCAGCCGGACGCGACCTTCGGCGAGCCCGCTCCTCCCGTGGTCGATCCGACGGCGACGTCGGGCATCGACGCGCAGACAGGGTTCGCCATCAATGCCCGTACCGGCTTCCTGGTCCACCCGGCCACCGGGCACCTCATCGAACCGGGAACCGGGAACCTCCTCTTCGCGGACTCCCTCATCTACACCAACCTGCGGTACGACGCCGTCACGGGTGGGGTCGCGGAGATCACCGGGGAGGTCGCGGTGCCCAGCCCGAGTGCGGGAGACCCGACGCCGACGGCCCAGCCCACCGCGACGGGACCCGCCGCCGTGCCCCCCGCCGCGTCCGCCACGACCGCCCCCGCCACCGCCCCCACGACCGCGCCCGCCACCGTCCCGCCGGCACCGCCCGTCGCCGCGTCGAACGTCGCGGCGACGCCGCGCGCCACGTCGACCCCCCGCCCGAGCCGGTCGGCGACCCCCTCGGCCTCCAGCAGTTCGCCCGTCGCCGCCGAGGAGGAACGAGCCGCCTCCCTGGCGCCGGTCGCCTGGATCGGCGCGGGGACCCTCGCTGCCGCGCTCGCCGTCGTCGCCGTGCTGGCGGCCCGCCGTCGCGGACGCCACGAGTCCTGAGCCGGCCGTTCCTGCTGCCGGTGGGGACGGAGCGACGGAACGCGGACCGGGATCGGCATGGCCGAATGGGGCGATGCCGATCCCGCCCGGTAAAGTGCAGGACGTGAAGAATCTCTTGGTGACCGGCGGCGCCGGCTTTATCGGGTCCAATTTCGTCCACTACCTGATGGAGCACACGGACGTCTCCGTCACGGTCCTCGACAAGATGACCTATGCAGGCAACCACGCCTCCCTCGAGGGGCTGCCCGCCGACCGCTTCGAGCTGGTGGTCGGCGACATCGCCGACGCCGCCGTCGTCGACCCGCTCACGGAGCGCGCGGACGCCGTCGTGCACTACGCGGCGGAGTCCCACAACGACAACTCGCTGCACGACCCGCGGCCGTTCCTCGACACCAACATCATCGGCACGTACACGCTGCTCGAGGCGGCGCGGCGCTACGGGAAGCGCTTCCACCACATCAGCACCGACGAGGTCTACGGAGACCTGGAACTCGATGATCCGGCCCGCTTCACCGAGAGCACGCCCTACAACCCCTCGAGCCCCTACTCGTCCACCAAGGCGGGCTCCGACCTCCTCGTGCGTGCCTGGGTGCGTTCCTTCGGCGTCCAGGCGACGATCAGCAACTGCTCGAACAACTACGGGCCCTACCAGCACGTCGAGAAGTTCATCCCGCGCCAGATCACCAACGTGATCGACGGCGTCCGTCCCAAGCTGTACGGCGAGGGACTGAACGTGCGGGACTGGATCCACGCGAACGACCACTCCTCCGCGGTCTGGACGATCCTGAACAGGGGCGAGATCGGTCAGACCTACCTGATCGGCGCCGACGGCGAGCGCAACAACAAGGACGTCGTGGAGCTCATCCTCACGGAGATGGGCCAGCCCGCGGACGCCTACGACCACGTGGTGGACCGTGCCGGACACGACATGCGCTACGCCATCGATTCCACGAAGCTCCGCACCGAGCTCGGCTGGAGCCCCGAGTTCCACCACTTCGAGCAGGGCCTGCGCGACACCGTCGCCTGGTACCGCGACAACGAGGCGTGGTGGCGCCCGCAGAAGGCCGTCACCGAGTCCAAGTACACCGAGCTGGGGCAGTAGGGCATGGGTCCCACCTTCTCCAAGCCGCTCGCTGCGCGCGAGACGCCGATCCCCGGCGTCGTGCTGTTCGACCTCCCCGTCCACGGTGACAACCGGGGCTGGTTCAAGGAGAACTGGCAGCGCGCGAAGATGACCGCTGCCGGCCTCCCCGATTTCGGCCCCGTGCAGAACAACATCTCCTTCAACGAGACCGCGGGCACCACGCGCGGAATCCACGCCGAGCCCTGGGACAAGTTCATCTCGGTCGCGACGGGCCGCGTGTTCGGCGCCTGGGTGGATCTGCGGGAGGGCCCGTCCTTCGGCAGCGTCTTCACGGCGGAGCTCGATCCCTCGACGGCCATCTTCATACCCCGGGGGGTGGGCAACGCCTTCCAGACCCTCGAGGACGGGACCGCCTACACCTACCTCGTCAACGACCACTGGTCGGCGGACGCGCAGGACCAGTACGTGTTCCTCAACCTCGCCGACGAGACGGCGGCCATCGAGTGGCCCATCCCGCTCGCCGACGCCGAGCTCTCCGACAAGGACCGCAACCACCCGCGCCTCGCCGACGTCACGCCGCTCGCCCCCCGCAGGACGCTCGTCGTCGGGGCGGACGGACAGCTGGGCAAAGCCCTCCGCGAAGCACTCGCGGGCCATCCCGCGGTCGAGTTCACGGGCCGTGCCGAGCTCGACCTCCTCGGCGGGAACCTCGACGACGCCCGGCCCTGGGCGTCGTACGACACGATCATCAACGCGGCTGCGTACACGGCCGTCGACGCCGCGGAGACCGCCGGGGGCCGTGCGGCCGCCTGGGCCGTGAACGTCGCGGGGGTCGCAGCCCTCGCCCGGGTGGCCACCGCACACCGCCTGACGCTCGTGCACATCTCCAGCGACTACGTGTTCGACGGGTCCCGGGACGTGCACGACGAGGACGAACCCGTCAGTCCGCTCGGCGTCTACGGCCAGACGAAGGCGGCGGGGGACGCGATCGTGGCCACCGTGCCGCGCCACTACATCCTGCGCACCAGCTGGGTGATCGGGGAGGGCGGCAACTTCGTCCGGACGATGGCGGGCCTCGCAGGCCGTGGCATCTCGCCGAGCGTCGTCGACGACCAGGTGGGGCGCCTCACCTTCACCGAGGACCTCGCCGCGGCCGCCCTGCACCTCGTGTCCTCGGCAGCCCCGTTCGGCACCTACAACGTCACGAACGACGGCGAACCGCAGAGCTGGGCGGAGATCGCGGCAGAGGTGTATGCGCTCTCGGGCAGGGACCGGGGGGACGTCACCGGGGTCAGCACGGCCGAGTACTTCGCCGGCAAGCAGGCGGCTCCGCGCCCGCTCCGCAGCACGCTGGACCTTGCGAAGCTCAAGGCGACCGGCTTCGTACCTGCACCGGCCGCAGACCGCCTCGCTGCCTACGTCGCAGCACTGACGACGGCGTGAGCCCGCTCCGGCCCGGGCCGGTCTGTCGGTCGGGCCCCGTACGGTGACCCCATGACCGACGCATCGCAGTCCGCGGAGGATCCCGTGCAGCCTGACGAGCCGCCGGGCGGCGGGGCGAGCGCTCCGAGCGTCGACGGGATGTCGGAGGGCGAGCTCCTGGCGAGGATCCTCCCACTGCTCGGTCCGGCGGCGAGTGCGCTGGTCGGACCGGGTGACGATGCCGCCGTGCTGCCGGGCGCAGGGCCCGTCCTGATCTCCATGGACACTCTCGTGGAGGACCACGACTTCCGCCTCCTCCGGCCCAACGGGTTCCGTACCACCGGCTTCGACGTCGGCTGGAAATCGGCCGCACAGAATCTCAGCGACATCAACGCGATGGGCGGCACGGCCACGTCGCTGGTCGTGAGCCTGACCCTGCCCCCGCACACACCCATCACCTGGGTCGAGGACTGCGCCCGGGGGCTCGCCGCAGGTATCCGGGGCCTCGGGGCCACCGGGTGTTCCGTCGTCGGCGGGGATCTGGGCGGCGGGGCGCGGCTCGTCATCACGGCGGCCGTGACAGGACGCCTCGACGGCCCGGCCGTCCTGCGGTCCGGCGCGGAACCGGGACACATCCTCGCGGTCGCGGGAACCCTGGGACGTGCCGCAGCGGGTCTCGCCATCCTGGAGGACGGACGGCCGCTCGCGGAGTTCGGCGAGCTGGGGGAGGAGCTCATCGCCGCTCAGTTGCGCCCCTGCCCACCGCTGGCGGCCGGACCGGCGGCAGCGGCAGCCGGGGCGAGCGCGATGCTCGACATCTCGGACGGGCTCGTGCGCGACGCGGGGCGGATCGCCACGGCGAGCAATGCCCGGCTCGACCTGGACCCGGGGGCCCTCCAGGAGTACGCGCATCCGTTGCATCCGGCAGCCACCCTGCTGGGTGTCGATCCCATGGACTGGATCCTCGGGGGCGGCGAGGACCACGGTCTGCTCGCGGCGTTCCCCGAGGATGCCCTCCTGCCGGCGGGGTTCACTGCGGTAGGCTCGGTAGTGCCGGGCAAGCCGCTGGTGACACTGGCGTCACGGGTGACAGCTCTCAGGGGATGGGATCACTTTGCACACTAAGATCACCGCCAACGCTGTCGCGATGAAGCGCTGGCTGAGCAGGGCCGAAGAGTCCCTCGGCAACCACAGCGACCGCCTCAACGCCATCAACATCTTCCCGGTGGCCGACGGCGACACCGGCACCAACCTCTACCAGACGGTCCGTGCGGCTGCCCGTGCGGCACAGGATGCCGAGACCCCGGATCTCGGGGAACTGCTCGCCACAGCCGGCAGGGCCGCGATGGAGGACGCGCGCGGCAATTCCGGTACCCTCTTCGCCGTCTTCCTCGCAGCGTTCGCCGAGCCGCTGCAGGGCGCCACGCGACTGACCTGCACGCTCCTGGCGTCGTCCCTGCACCGGGCGCAGATCCGCAGCTGGTCCGCCCTCAGTGATCCCGTCCCCGGCACCATGCTCTCGGTCCTGGAGGCGAGCGCAGGGGGAGCAGCCGATACGGCGTCGGAACACGCCGGCGACGACAGCAACCACGCGCTCGCTTCGACGCTGCGTGCCTCGGTGCAGCATGCCCTCAGGGCCGTCGTGCGCACGGAGAGCCAGCTCGGCCCCCTCACCGACGCGGAGGTGGTCGACGCCGGTGGCGTCGGTTTCCTGCTGATCCTCGACGCCCTCCGGGCTGCCGCGCTCGGGGAGGAACTGCAGGACGAACTGCTCGACGGCCTCCACGGGTACGACATCCAGGCCCCGCACATCCACAACGGCGGTGACCCGGACGGCGTCGAGGTCATGTGCACGATCAACCTGAGCCCGCTGGACGCGGCCACGCTGCGCCTCCACCTCGACGAGCTCGGCGATTCGGTCATCATGAGCGCCGTCACCGAGGTCGCGGAGGGTTATCGCTGGCGCGTCCACGTGCATGTGCCGGATCCCGCCCCCGCCCTGGCCCTGATCCACCGGGCGGGTACGCCCGTCAACATCACGGTGACCCAGCTCGCCCTACCTGCGGCAGGAGACGCAGGCCGGTGACTCCTGACGCGATGCGGCCGGCGACCGCCTCGGAACTCGATGCACCGCTCGACCGGCACCTGGGGCCGGCGGCGAAGCACCTGGCCAAGTACTTCGGCATCCGGACGGTCGGCGAACTGCTCAATCATTTCCCCCGCACCTACCTGAAGCGCGGGGAACTGACCCCCATAGCCGACGTCCCGGTGGACGAGGAGGTCACCCTGATGGCCCGCGTCCAGTCCGCCAACTCGCGGCGGATGCACACGCGCAAGGGGATGCTGCTGGAGGTCGTCATCACCGACGACACCGACGGGGGCCTCGGTGGGATGAACCTGACGTACTTCAACGGCTTCGGTGCCGCGCGTGACCTCAAGCCCGGTGTGCGGGCGATGTTCTCGGGCAAGGTGACGGTCTACCGCGGCAGGCTGTCCCTCACCAACCCGCGCTACGTCCTGCTCGACGAGGGCGACGAGGACCCCGATTACGCCAACCGGCCCATCCCCGTCTACCCGGCCGTCGAGAAGCTCGGCAGTGAGCAGATCGCGGCCGCTGTCGCCACGATCCTCGACACCCTGCGGCTCTCCGACCTCGACGACCCCGTCCCCGCGTCGATCGCCCGGCGCGACAAGCTCATGAGCCTCGCCACCGCCTATGAACTCGTGCATCGTCCCCGGCAGGTCGAGGACGCCTTCCGGGCCCAGCACCGCTTCCGGTACCAGGAGGCGTTCGTGCTGCAGGCCGCCCTCGCCCGCCGTCGTGCCCTCGCGGCGCGGGAGGATGCGACGGCGCGGCCGCCCCGGGTGGGCGGCCTCCTCGACCAGTTCGACGCCCGGCTGCCCTTCACCCTCACGCAGGGCCAGCTCGACGTCGGGCGGACCCTGGCGGACGATCTGGCGCGGGACCACCCGATGAACCGGCTGCTGCAGGGTGAAGTCGGCTCCGGCAAGACGCTCGTCGCCCTGCGCGCCATGCTGCAGGTCATCGACGCCGGAGGCCAGGCCGCGCTCCTGGCGCCCACCGAAGTACTCGCCGCCCAGCACCTCCAGTCCATCACCAGGACGCTCGGTCCGCTCGCCGAGGGCGGGATGCTCGGTGGCGCGACGGACGGCACGCGCGTGGTGCTGCTCACCGGTTCCATGTCCACGGCCCAACGGAAGAGATCGCTGCTCGAGGCCGCGTCGGGGGAGGCCGGGATCGTCATCGGCACCCATGCACTCCTGTCGGAGAACGTGCAGTTCTTCGACCTGGGCCTGATCGTCGTCGATGAGCAGCACCGGTTCGGCGTGGAGCAGCGCGACACCCTGCGCACCAAGGCCCGCACCTCGCCGCACGTGCTGGTCATGACGGCGACCCCGATCCCGCGGACGGTCGCCATGACGGTGTTCGGCGACCTGGAGACCTCCACGCTGTCCGAACTGCCCGCCGGGCGGTCGCCCATCGCCACGCACGAGGTGGGCCTCACGGAGCACCCGGCCTGGATGGGCCGCATCTGGTCCCGAGCCCGCGAGGAGATCGACGCCGGCCGTCAGGTGTACGTGGTGTGCCCCAAGATCGGCGACGACGGCAAGGCCGAGGAGGACGCCCCCGAGGCGCTGTACGGGGAGCCGCAGCCGGAGCGGAAGCCCGGCGCGCAGCAGGAGCTGACCAGCGTCGTCGGGCTCTTCGAGTCCCTCGGCGGGATCCCGCAGCTGCAGGGAGTCCGGACCGCCATGCTGCACGGGCGCATGGACCCGCAGGACAAGGCGGACGTCATGTCGCGCTTCGCCGACGGCAGCGTCCAGCTCCTGATCGCGACGACGGTGATCGAGGTGGGCGTCGATGTCCCCAATGCCACGCTGATGGTCATCATGGACGCGGACCGGTTCGGCATCTCGCAGCTCCACCAGCTGCGGGGGCGCATCGGCCGCGGCGGGCACGCGGGCACGTGCCTGCTCGTGACGAAGCTCGAGCCCGATCACCCGAGCCGGGAGCGCCTGTCCGCCGTCGCCTCCACGACGGACGGTTTCGAACTCTCCCAGAAGGACCTCGAGCTCCGGCGCGAGGGGAACATCCTCGGGGCCTCGCAGTCCGGCGGCCGCTCGGCGCTGCGTTTCCTGAAGATCACGCAGCACGGCAAGGTCATCGAGAAGGCGCGCAGCGACGCCCAGGAGATCGTTGCGGGGGATCCGGACCTGCACGACTACCCTGGCCTGTCGCTCGCGATCGACCTCTACCTGAATCCCGAGAAGGAAGCGTTCCTCGAGAAGGGCTAGGACCTCTTCTTCCGCGTCTGAGGATGTAGCATCCCTTGCATGACGCAATTGCGGATCGGAGCTGCGGCGCGCTTCCTGGGGGTCAGCGACGACACCGTCCGGCGCTGGATCGACGGCGGAATCCTCACCAGCACCAGGGACGCCTCGGGCCGGGCCGTGGTGGACGCCCTCGAACTCGCAGGGCTCGCGCACCGGAACGCCGTCCTGCCCGGCGACCCCTCCGACATCGGGCGGTCGGCCCGCAACAGGTTCGTGGGGATCGTCACGGACGTCATCATGGACACCGTCATGGCGCAGGTCGAACTGCAGTGCGGTCCGCACCGGGTCGTGTCCCTCATGAGCAGCGAGGCGGTGCGCGAACTGGGCCTCCGGCAGGGCTCCATTGCGATCGCCGTCGTCAAGGCCACCACGGTGATCATCGAGACGCCGGCGGGGAAGGCCTGACCATGGCGAGGTCAGCCCGCTGGGGAACCGTCGCCGCCCTGGCTGCCGTCGTCGCCGCCACTGCCGCCTGCGGGACAGGAGCACCGGAGGCGGGAAGCGCAGGGACGGCGGACGGTGCGATCGACGGCACCATCACCGTGTTCGCCGCGGCCTCCCTTGAAGCGGCCTTCACCGATCTGGCCGCGCGGTTCGAGGAGGCGCGTCCGGGGGTGGAGGTCAGGCTGAACTTCGGGGGATCCTCGGATCTCGTCACGCAGATCACCGAGGGCGCTCCCGCCGATGTCCTCGCCTCGGCGGATGCGAGGACCATGGACAGGGCCCGGGACCTGCTCGCCGGACCCCCGACCGACTTCGCGTCCAACACCCTCCAGCTGGCGGTCCCGCCGGACAATCCGGCCGGGATCACCTCGCTCGCCGACGCTGCGAAGCCCGGGGTGAAGACCGTCGTATGTGCCGGGCAGGTCCCCTGCGGAGCAGCGGCTGCGATGCTGGAGGAGGCGGCCGGGATCGATCTCCGGCCCGTCAGCGAGGAGTCGTCCGTCGCGGACGTCCTCGGAAAGGTCGTCGCGGGGGAGGCGGATGCCGGCCTCGTGTACGTGACGGACGTGCGGGTCGCGGGGGACGCCGTGGTGGGCATCGATGTCCCGGAGGCCACCGGTGCGGTCAACACCTATCCCATCGGCGCCCTCGCCGGAAGCGCCGAGGCCGCCACGGCGCAGGCGTTCGTCGACTTCGTCGCCGGTGCCGACGGACGGACCGTCCTCGAGGAGGCGGGTTTCGGTGCGCCCTGAAGCCACCTGCGGCCGCGTCCCGGCAGGGATCGGGCACAGGGCGTGAGCACCGCGCGTCTTCCCCGGTGGGTCGTGGCCATCGCCGTCGTCGGCGGCCTGTTCGTGGTGGTGCCCCTGGTGGCGATGGCGCTGCGGGTCGACTGGCCGCGCTTCGTCCCCCTCGTCAGCTCGGAGAGCGCACGGGCAGCCTTGTGGCTCAGCCTGCGGACCTCCCTCACCGCGACGCTGCTGTGCATCCTCTTCGGTGTTCCCATGGCACTCGTCCTCGCCCGCACGTCGTTCCGCGGACAACGGCTCGTCCGGTCCCTCGTGCTCCTGCCACTGGTCCTCCCACCCGTGGTCGGCGGGATCGCCCTCCTCTACACCTTCGGGCGGCGGGGACTCCTCGGCAGCAGCCTGAGCGCCGCCGGTATCGACATCGCGTTCTCGATGACGGCGGTCGTGATGTCGCAGGCCTTCGTCGCGCTGCCGTTCCTCGTGCTGAGCCTCGAGGGCGCTCTGCGCTCGGTGGGAACGCGGTACGAAGCCGTCGGAGCGACCCTCGGAGCAAGCCGGTGGACGGTCCTTCGGCGGATCACCCTGCCGCTCGTCCTGCCCGCACTCGTGTCGGGCGCCGTCCTCTCGTTCGCTCGCGCGCTGGGCGAGTTCGGGGCGACGCTGACCTTCGCGGGCAGCCTCCAGGGCACCACGAGGACACTCCCGCTCGAGATCTACCTGCAGCGCGAGACGGATCCGGATGCGGCGGTCGCCCTCTCGCTCATCCTCGTCGTGGTCGCGATCGCCGTCGTCGGCGTCGCACACCGGGTGCGGCCCGTGGGAGGCGACGGGGCACCCTCCCGACGGACACCGGGACCACCGGGTGTGCCGGACGCCCGGAAGGCGATCTGGTGACAGGTCTCACCTTCACCGCGAGCCTCGAAGAGCGGGGCTTCGAGCTCTCCTTCGCCCTGGCGCCGGGCGAGACGCTCGCAGTGCTCGGCCCGAACGGGGCGGGGAAGTCCACGCTGCTCAACCTCGTCGCAGGGCTCCTCGCACCGACGGCGGGCCGCGCCACCCTGGGCCCGACGCTCCTCTTCGACGCCGACGCGGCCCGGCCCGTCGACACCGAACCGCGGTACCGCGGAGTGTCGCTCCTGTCGCAGGAAGCCCTCCTGTTCCCGCACCTCACGGCGCTCGAGAACGTCGCCTTCGGCCCGCGGAGCCGCGGAGCGCACCGGAGGGCAGCCCGTGAGAAGGCCCTGGAGTGGCTGGAGCGCGTCGGCGTCGGGGACCTCGCCCACCGCAGGCCCGCCCACCTCTCGGGGGGCCAGGCGCAGCGTGTCGCCGTCGCCCGCGCACTCGCGGCCGATCCGTCGCTGCTCCTGCTCGACGAGCCGCTCGCCGCCCTCGACATCGCGGTAGCCCCCGCCGTCCGGGCACTCCTGCGGGAGGTCCTGGCCGAGCGCTCGGCCATCATCGTGACGCACGATCCGCTCGATGCGTTCCTCCTCGCGGACCGCGTGCTGATCCTCGAGGGCGGCAGGGCCGTCGAGTCGGGAGCCACCCGCGATGTCCTGACGCGTCCGGTCACCGGTTTCGGAGCGCGCCTGGCGGGCCTGAACCTCGTGGAGGGACGGGCGACGGCGGCGGGGTTCCGGGCGGACACGGGGCTGGAGGTGCCGCTCGCCGAGCCGGTGCCGGCGGGTACGCGCCTCGCCCTGACCGTCCGGCCGGCAGACGTCGGCGTATCGCGGGCAGCGGCTGCCGGTCCGGGGTGGAGCAGCATTCCAGCGGACATCGACGACGTCGAGCACCGGGGGGACGTCGTCCGGGTCCACGCCGCAGGCCTGGCGGCCGACGTCGCCCCCGCGGACGTCGTGGCCCTCGGGATCGTTCCCGGCATGCGGCTGTCCATCGGCTTCCGCCACGAGGATGCAACCGTCTATCCGGTCTAGGGCGGCTGCCTGCGAGGCGTCGCGGCCGGGCGATAGAGTCGGGACATGACGCGCATCATCGCAGGAGCAGCAGGCGGCACGACCCTCACCAGCGTCGAGGGGAACGGTACCCGGCCGACGACGGCCCGCGTGAAGGAAGCCCTGTTCTCGAGCCTCGAGTCCTACGGAGTGGTCCACGGAGCGCATGTCCTGGACCTCTACGCCGGTTCGGGTTCCCTGGGCGTCGAGAGCGCGAGCCGCGGCGCCGCGTCCGTGGACCTCGTCGAGTCCGCCGATCGCGCCGCCGCCGTCGCGCAGCGGAACGCCGACCTCATCAACCGCGTGCTCGGCTGGACGGCCGTCCGCGTGCACCGCACCAAGGTCGAGACGTACCTCGAGCGCGTTGCGCCCGAACTGACCTGGGACCTCGTCCTGATGGATCCGCCCTACACGGTGCGGGAGGACGGCGTGGTCGCCGTCCTCGCGGCCCTCGAATCGAGGCTGTCGGAGGGCGCCGTCGTCGTCGTCGAGCGATCGGCGCGCTCGCCGGAACCGGCGTGGCCCGCGTGGCTCGAACGCTTCTCGGACAAGAAGTACGGGGAGACACGCCTGTGGTTCCTGGAGCCCGCCGTCGACTGAGCCGTTCCCGCCCCGCGTGCACGTGCCGTGCGGGCGGAGGCGCGGTGCCGGACCGCCGAGGGCCGGCACCGCGCCGAGGTGATGCCGGCCCTGCCGGTGGTCAGGCCCTGCGCCGTGTCCTGGCGAGGGCCGTCAGGCCCGCGGCGAGGCCGAGCAGGCCGGCGACGAGTCCCGCCCAGCCGACGGCCGACGTCGTGCCCGACTCCGTGCTGGACGCCGTCTGCTCGGCGTCGATCGCCTCGGCGGTCTCGGCGGTGCCGTGGGCTCCGCCGTGCGCGTCGTCACCGTCGACGGCGGCGGTCGTCACGAACGACGGCGCCGGCTTCTCGGGCTCCTCAGCGCCCTCCACGGTCTCCTGGTTCCACTCGACCACCTCGCCGTCGGTGTAGGACTGCGTGGCGGGAAGCAGCACCGTGGACCCGGCCTCGGGCAGGCGTCCGACGGAGATCGAGAACGTCTGGTACTCCTGCCGGGAGATCTCGGAGCCCGGTTCCGCGGTCCAGACGACGGACAGCGGCGCCTCGGTCAGGGTCGCGCCGTCGGCGGTCGTGACGGGCGCGGGCAGCGCTCCGGAGACCACCTCGGCCGTCCAGCCTTCGACCGGCTTGACCCGGACGGACGTGAAGGGCTGCCCGGTGGGTAGCTGCACCTCGAGCTTGTTCGTGGCCGCGCTCTCGGATTCGCTGGGCACGCTGAAGGTGAGCTGCGAGTAGCCGTTCTCGGTGGTGGACGCGGGTGCGACGGTGATGTGGGCGCTGGCGGCGCCGAGCCCCAGGGCCATCAGCCCTGCGGTGGTCAGGGCGACGGCGCCGGTGGTGAGGGCGCGCTGGGAGAGGGATGTGGTCATGGGACTGCCTTTCGGGGGGTGCGCTCCGGTCCGCGCGAGCGGGACGTCAGGGAGCAGCGGGGGAAGGGAGGGTCTGCGGGGAAGCGCAGGCGACCGCCCGGCTTCCCTCGTGGGGAGTCCGGGTCAGCTGGTCAGCGCGTCGGCGCGCGGCGGACCGCGCAGGGTCGGCACCGAGGCGTGGACGGACAGCGGCGCGACGGGTGGCGATACGTCCCGGACGGGACGGCGCCCCGGAATGGCCGGGGAGGCCACGGCCGGAGGGACGATGAGCGGCAGGAGCCAGGCACGGAGGAGGGCCAGGGCCTCGTCGCTGCGTGAGACGGCGACGGCCAGGACGACGGCGGCGAGTGTGTGCAGCAGGACCATGGCGGGCCCGCCGGAGGACGCGGCCATCTGTTCCTGCACCGCGGGCGAGCAGGCGAGCTCGAAGGCCGCATGGTGGCCGGGCATCACGGACGAACTCCGGCAGACCGCGGGCGCGGCGGTCATCCCGAACAGCGTGTGCAGCAGGAACTGCCCCGCCCCCATGGCGAGCAGGCCCGAGCGGAAGGAGAGCGGGCCCCGGGAGAGCAGCATCATCGGGACCAGGAGGAGGACCCCCAGGAGCAGGATGACACCGAGTGCCGGCAGGTGCCCCGAGGCGAGGAGGTGGGACGCGGAGGAGACCGAGAGGATCAGGGAGACGAGGACGGTCGATCGGAGGTAGGGGAGGGCTGGGGTGGCCATTCCTGTCTCCTCCCCGTCATGTCGGGCTGTCGTCGGAGCTCCACCACGCGGCGGCGGCCGGCTCCCATCTCAGGGTACAGCCGTGAACGGAGCTGCCCGTGTGCACGTACTTCGGGTGGGGCCGGTCTCCGGATGGGCCGGCGCCGCCACGGGACAGAGGGAACGATCGGCGCCGCGGACCGTCGGGTGTCATGCTGCGAACCGGTGGCTGCCATGGGGGCGGGGGAAGTGGGAGGGACACACGGGCAGGACGTCCGGCACGATCAGGGAACAGGTGCCGGTGCGGTCGCTGAAGACGGGGTGTGCCGTGGGGCCGGTGATGCCGAGTCCATGCAGGGCGTCCACGCCCTCGCGTTCGATGTGCTGGGCGCTGCTCGCATCGATGACGACGTTCGGCTCCTGCAGGATCCGGAAGCTGCGTCTCACGATGGGCAGGAGTGCACGGCAGTTCTCCTCCGTGAGGCACCCGTGGACATCCATGCGTGCCCAGTGGAGATCGATGTCCAGACGGACGGTGATGCGCAGCTTGTGGTTCATGGTTCCGGTCCCCCGACGTGCAAGGTTCTTCACGCCCGGCTGCTCGAGCCCTCCAAGACTGGGTGGGCGACGGGCCCGGCAGGGACCGTGATCCTGCTTGACAAGGAGTCCCGAGCCGCTCGGCCGTGGTGCGACCCGTGCCCGGCCCGATCCCTGCTGCGCCACCGGCGCAACCGTGCCGTGCAGTGGTTCGGCGCGCTACGCGTCGAGAGCCCGTTCGAAGGCCCGTCGCTCGGGCCCCACGAGGACGGCGGCCGGGTGCGGGCCGGCGGCGAGGAGCGTCCGGGTCCAGGCATCCGGCCAGCCCGCGGACCGCGCGGCGACGATGACGTTGCCGGCGTGGTCGCCGCCCACCATCCCCGCCTCGGTGAGGACGGCGGCTGCGCCCGCCAGCCCCGAGAGCTGACGGCTCTGGGCGCGTGCGAACGCCAGCGGAGGATCGTCGCCGACGTTCACCAGCACCACGCCGTCCCCGGCGCAGACCCGCAGGAGGTGGGCGGCGAAATCCGGCGACGTCAGGTGGGCGGGCGCGTCGGCTCCGGCGAAGATGTCCAGCACGACGACGTCGAAGGCTGCGTCCGGCTGCTCGAGGACGGCATCGGCCGCGTCCCCGATGATGATCTCGCAGGCGGTCCCCTCGGGGAGCGGCATCGCGTCGAGGACGAATCCGATCAGCTCGGACTCGAGGTCGACGGCGATCTGCCGGGATCCCGGCCGCGTCGCCTGCACGTACCGCACGAGTGTGAGGGCCCCGGCGCCGAGGTGCAGGACCCGCAGGGGAGCGCCGGGCGGCCCCGCCAGGTCGATGACGTTGGCGATGCGCTGCAGGTACTCGTAGAACACGCGCTCGGGATGGAGCATGTCCACGTGCGACTGCTGGGCGCCCCCGATACTGAGGATGAGGGCGCCGTCGATGTAGGCGTCCTCGTCGATCTCCGCGTACGCCCCCGTTCCGGGCAGCCAGCGCGTGGGTACCTCGAAGTCGTCGGAGCCGGGTTGCTGCACCCCGATCACACCCGCTCCCGCAGCGTCGCGAGGCGGCGCGCGCCCTCCTCGATCACGTCGAAGCGCTTGCAGAAGGCGAACCGCAGCAGGGACCGCGTCCGCTGTGCTCCCTCCGCGTGGCAGAACATCGCGACGGGGATGGCCGCGACACCGATCAGGGACGGCAGGCGCCGCGCGAGGTCGGTGGCGTCCTCGATGCCGAGCGGTGCCGCGTCGACCATCGTGAAGAACGTGCCCGCCGGCTCGAAGACGTCGAAGCCGGCTGCCCGCAGGCCCTCGCCGAGCAGGTCCCGCTTCTTCCGCAGGGTCGCGGCGGCGGCGGAGAAGAAGTCGTCGGGCAGTCCGAGGCCGAGGGCTACGGCGCCCTGGAAGGGTGTCCCCGAGGTGTATGTGAGGAAGGTCTTGACGGTGCGCACCTGGGCCACCAGGTGCGCCGGCCCGGTGAGCCAGCCGATCTTCCATCCGGTCACGGAGAACGTCTTCCCCGCGGAGGAGATCGTCAGGGTGCGCTCTGCGGCCCCGGGCAGGGTGGCGATCGGCAGGTGCGCCGCCCCGAACGTGAGGTGCTCGTACACCTCGTCCGTCACGATGATGGCACCGTGGCGCTGCGCGAGCCGGACGATCAGTTCGAGGGCCGACCGGCTGAAGACGCTGCCTGTCGGGTTGTGCGGGTTGTTGACGACGACGATCCTCGTGCGGTCGGTGAACGCGGCTTCGAGGCTCGCGGCATCGGGCTGGAAGTCGGGCGCCCGCAGCGGGGCCGTGGTGTGCGTGGCACCCGAGAGCCCGATCACGGCGCCGTAGGAGTCGTAGAAGGGTTCGAAGGTCAGCACCTCGTCGCCGGGGCCGGCGAACGCGAGGATCGCTGCTGCGATCGACTCGGTGGCGCCCGTGCTCACGATCACCTCGGTCAGCGGATCCACGGTCAGGCCGTAGAAGCGCTCCTGGTGGGCGGCGATGGCGTGGCGCAGGACGGCGAGTCCCTGGCCCGGGGCGTACTGGTTGGCGCCCTCGGCGATCGCCGAGCGGGCGGCGTCCAGGATCTCCCGCGGTCCGTCCTCGTCCGGGAAACCCTGGCCCAGGTTGATCGCCGCATGCTGCTGCGCCAGGGCGGTCACCTCCTCGAAGATGGTGATGCCGAGCTTTCCGTCGCTGTCGAGCAGGTTGGCCCCGAGCGCCGCCCTCGCCCACGGCGCCGTGCCGCTGTTCCGCGTCGCACTCTTCCCCGCGTGTGTCGTCATGACTCCAGTATTGCCGCTCGGCGGACCACGACGGCGGACCACGACGGCGGACCACGACCGGCGCACCGCGGGTCCAGGCGTGGTCCCGCGGCTCTTCCCGCTCTTCGGTACGGTGGGGCTATGAGCCGCGCCGTCTGCCCCGGATCGTTCGACCCCGTCCACAACGGCCACATCGAGGTCATCAGCCGCGCCTCGCGGCTCTTCGACGAGGTGATCGTCGCCGTGTCGACGAACTACTCGAAGAAGTACCGGTTCGGTATCGACGACCGCATGGCGTTCTGCACGGCGAGCGTCGCGCACCTGCCCGGAGTCACCGTGCTGCCGATGGGTACCGGACTCCTGGCGGACTTCTGCAGGGACCACGGGGCCACGGCACTCGTGAAGGGGCTGCGGTCGGGCCTCGACTTCGACTACGAACTGCCGATGGCCACGATGAACCGCCACCTCGCCGATGTCGACACCGTGTTCCTGCCCACCGCCACGGAATTCGCCCACGTCTCGTCCACGCTGCTGAAGGAGGTCGCCTCGCTCGGAGGCGACATCCGTCCCTTCGTCCCGGACGCGGTCCTCCGTCGGCTCGTACCGTGACGGTCCTGGCCGCGCGGGCCGCATTCTCCGGCCTGCAGCGTCCCCGCCGCCTGTCCGCCCGTCGTTTTGGGCCTGCCCGGATGATCAGGCTAGGATGGTACGTCGGTCATATGTTCTACAGGAGTCACCATTAAAAGCGATCTCAGTTCGCCGTTGACGTTCAGCGTCAAGGATCTCGGACGCAGTCCGGGAAGCATGCGGACAATCGAGGAACATGTACCGGCACCGAAGGATTTCGGCGTCGCCCTGATCGGCGTGCAGGAGGGTTCCGAGATGGAACTCGACCTGCGCTTCGAATCGGTACATGAGGGAATCCTGGTGTCGGGAACGGCAAACGTCGAGGTAACCGGCGAGTGCGGCCGTTGCCTGGAGCCACTGCGGTTCGACCGCGACGTGGACATCCAGGAGCTCTTCTTCTACAGCGACTCCGAGTCGCTGTCGGTGGAAGAGGAAGAAGAACAGCACAGGGTGGAGAACGATTCGGTCGCTCTGGAGCCCGTGCTGAGGGATGCGGTGGTTACGTCGCTGCCATTCCAGCCGGTGTGCCGGGAGGATTGCAAGGGTCTGTGCTCCGAATGCGGAGCCCGGCTCAACGATGATCCGGACCACCACCATGAAGTTCTGGATCCTCGCTGGTCAGCCCTCGCCGGGTTGGCAGGCACCGCCGCTGAGAATGACGCGGCACCCAAGTCAGAGTCAGACGAGAGAGAAGAGAGTTAGCCGTGGCTGTCCCCAAGCGGAAGATGTCCCGCGCGAATACCCGCGCACGCCGGTCCCAGTGGAAGGCAACCGCCCCCAAGCTGGTCAAGACCCTCGAGAACGGCCGCGTCACCTACAGCCTCGCCCACCAGGCCAAGGTTGTCACCGATTCAGCCGGCACGCCGCTGTTCCTCGAGTACAAGGGCCGCAAGGTAGCCGACGTCTGACAACGGACCCCGGCCCGCCGCATGCCTGACGGTGCGGCGGGCATCGGCCCGATGCTGGATCAGCTGATGCGGTTGTGAAGAATACTGAAGACCTTACGAAGCGTCTCGGTGTCGATATCGACGCCGAGACGCTTCGTCTTGCCCTGACCCACCGGTCCTATGCCTATGAGAAGGGCGGGATCCCCACCAACGAGCGCCTGGAGTTCCTCGGCGACTCGGTGCTGGGCCTCTCGGTGACGGACGCGCTGTACCGCGACAATCCCGGACTCTCCGAGGGTGAGCTCGCGAAGAGGCGATCGGCCGTCGTGAGCACCAAGGCACTCGCCGGGGTGGCGCGCTCCCTGGACCTCGGCAGTTACGTGCTGCTCGGGCAGGGTGAGAAGCTCACCAACGGGCGCGACAAGGCCTCGATCCTCGCCGACACCATGGAGGCCGTCATCGGTGCGGCCTACCTCAGCCACGGCATCGAGACTGCGCGCGTGATGGTCATGCGGCTGATCGGACCGCTGCTGCGGGATTCCGCCGTGCTCGGCGAAGGCACCGACTGGAAGACCCGCATCCAGGAGACGGCGGCGGCACGGCGTCTCGGACTCATCGACTACCAGGTCGAGGGGACGGGCCCCGACCACGCCCGCACGTTCACGGCCCGCCTGCTGATCGGCGGTGTGGAGTACGGCTCCGGCTGCGGGAATTCGAAGAAGGAAGCCGAGCAGGCGGCCGCGGCCGAGTCCTGGAAGCTCCTGGTGGCCGGTGCCGGTGCATCGCCCGACAGCGACGCGGCGGACGTCCGGCCCGCCGTCGGGCCCTGAGTGCCTGAACTGCCCGAGGTCGAGGTGGTGCGCCGCGGCCTTGCGCGCTGGGTCACCGGGCGCGTCATCGAGACCGTCGAGGTCCTGGACGCCCGATCGCTCCGACGTCATGTCGCCGGCGTGGAGGACTTCGAGGGGAACGTCGCGGGTGCCCGCGTGAGGGACGTCGTGCGCCGTGGGAAGTTCCTCTGGATGACCCTCGAGGACCCCGGGAGCATGTCCGCCCACCCGCGCGTGGCCCTGATGGCGCACCTCGGCATGAGTGGGCAACTGCTGATCGAGGAGCCCGGTGCGCCGCTGGAGAAGCACCTCAAGGTACGCCTCCGGCTCTCCCGCGCTGTCGACGAGGAGGGCGCGGACCTTCCGGCCGACCTGCGGTTCGTGGACCAGCGCATCTTCGGCGGCATGTTCGTCGCAGACCTGGAGCCGACGGAGGACGGCGGGCCGGGCGGGCTCGGAGCCGGCAGCCTTCCCCTGGTGCCCCATCAGGCCGCACACATCGCGCGGGATCCCCTCGACCCGGCGTTCTCCGCGGAGTCCTTCCACCGACGGCTCCGGCAACGGAAGACCGGGCTCAAACGCGCCCTGCTCGATCAGGGGCTCATCTCGGGCATCGGCAACATCTATGCCGACGAGGCGTTATGGGCGGCCAGGTTCCATTACGCCCGTCCCACCGACACCATGAGGCGTCCCGATACCGTGCGCATCCTCGAGGCGGCCACCACCGTCATGACGCGCGCCCTGGCGGCCGGCGGCACGAGTTTCGACGCGCTGTACGTGAACGTGAACGGGGCGTCCGGCTACTTCGCCCGGGACCTCGAAGCCTACGGGCGCGCCGGTTTGTCCTGCCGCCGGTGTGCCGCGGAAGGCCGGCATACCCTGCTGCGCCGGGAGTCCTTCATGAACAGGTCGTCCTACCTGTGTCCCTTCTGCCAGCCGAAGCCGCGCAACGCACGCCTGTAGCCGAGCGTGCCGGAAATTCGGCGAGATCCAGGTCTCGTGATCCAAACGTGACAAGAGCAGGTCCAGCGCGTACCGTTAACCCCGCGCCCGTCCACCACGGAGGGGCGCCCTTCCTCACTCTGCCTAACCCTGTCGATGAGGACGGACCGTTCGCACAAGACATTCGACAGGGGCGGGGGAACCGATAGCGGACTCGTCACGAGTCCTAGGGGTAAAGACACGCGTGGACCAGCTTTGGGGCGGTGGTCCACGAACAGCGTGTCCGGATGTCCCATCCGAACCCGACAGCTAACTTCGTAGGCATTGGGAAAGGCATCATCATGTCCAAGAAGAGCCATGTCGCGCGCCACCGGGCCGTCCCTGCGCGTATCAACCCCCTCGTCACGGCATCCCGTGCAGTCACCGCGACTGCTTCGGTCGCTGGCAAGCCCGCCGCCGTCGTCGTTGCCGCATCCGGCATCATGATCGGCGCCGCACTTCCGGCCAGCGCCGCAGGCGAGATCGTCCCCGTCGAGACGGTCAGCCAGCAGGCCGCGGCAGTGAGCACCGCTTCGGCCGGTTCCTACACGGTCCAGGCGGGCGACACCCTCGGCAGCATCGCAGCAGCTCACGGCGTGAGCCTCGACGGCCTGTTCACGGCCAACGGCCTCGGCTACAGCTCGATCATCTACCCCGGCCAGTCGCTCTCGCTCAGCGGTTCGGCTGCACCCCAGCAGTACTCGGTGCAGTCCGCTTCCGTCGTAGCCGCACCGCAGGCTGCTCCCGCTGCTCCTGCTCCCGCAGCACCGTACAGCTTCCAGTCGGCATCGATCGGTGCGCCCGCTCCCGGCATCGTCGGAACGGCCCTGCAGGGCAAGGGGTCCGGCTACGTCTACGGCGGAACGTCCTACGGCGCCTGGGACTGCTCGGGCTTCGTCCAGTGGGTCTACGCCCAGAACGGCATCAACCTGCCGCGCACCACCTGGTCGCAGTTCGCCGCGCTCAAGGGCACCAACAACCCCCAGCCGGGCGACCTGGTGAGCCAGAACGGCGGCAGCCACGTCGGTATCTACCTCGGCAACGGCCAGATGATCAGTGCACTCAACCCCTCGCAGGGCACGCAGGTGCACTCCGTCAACGTCATGTCGGTGGACGGCTACTACACCCGCTAGCGTGTCGTCGGTCCGCCGATGACGCAGCAGTGACACAGAAGGGCGGGATGCATGCATCCCGCCCTTCGCCATGTCCCGGTGGAGTTCCGCCTGCTCAGCGGTAGGAGGCAGCCAGCCGCTCGAAGCCCTCGTCGATACCGATCGACGGTTCCCACTGCAGGACCGCCCGGGTGCGCCGTTGGTCGAACCAGTGCGCCGTCGAGAGCTGCTCGGCGAGGAACCGGGTCATGGGCGGCTCCTCCGGCCGTCCCAGCGCACGCCAGGCGCGCTCGATCACGGCGCCCGCGCCGCGCGCCATGGAGCCGGGTACGGACCATCCGGGCGGTCGCACCCCTCCGGCACGGCAGATCCCCTCGAGCAACTCCGCGATGGGGCGCGGCTCGCCGTTCGTCACGACGAACGCCTGGCCCCGGGCGGCCTCGATCCGGCGGAGGCAGGCGATGATCGCCGACGCCGCGTTGTCGACGTACGTGGTGTCGATCAGGGCGGTCCCGCCGTCGAGGAGGGGCAGCCGGCCGTGGCGGGCCCGGTCGATGACGCGCTCCACGAGCTGCGTGTCGCCGGGGCCCCAGACGATGTGCGGCCGTACGGCCGCGACGCGGAAGGCGGGGGTCGAGCGGGCGAGGGCCAGCAGTTCGGCCGCTGCCTTCGTGCGCGCGTAGTCGCCCCGGGCGTGGTCCGGATCGGCCGGACCGGCCCCTGCACCCACCAGAGACGTCCCCTGGTGCGCGACCGATGGCGAGGAGACGTGGACGACGTCGGTGACGCCTGCCTCCTCGGCTGCGTCGAGGAGGTGCCGGGTGCCGTCGATGTTCGTGCGGACGAACTCGCCGGGGGCGCCCGTGAAGGATACCTTCGCGGCCAGGTGGATGACGGCGTCGCAGCCCTCCACCGCCGCGGCGACGGCCGTCCTGTCCGTGATCGAGCCGAGGGCGTCCTGAGCGCCGTCGACGCCGGACGGGCGGCGCTGGAAGCACCGCACCTCGTGGCCGTCCTCGAGGAGGTGCTCGGCGACGGCCCGTCCGAGCATGCCGCTCGCTCCGGTCACGAGGACCGTCACAGGGATCCTGCCCGTCCGCCCGAGAGGAACCGGCCGCTCCACTCGGAGACCCGCGCGCGGTCGATCTTCGCGTTGTGGCGGATGTCCACCGGCAGGGCCGGAACCGTGATGACGGCCGCGAGCTCGATCCCGCGTTCGCGTGCCGCGGACCGGGCAGCTGCCGCCAGGGGGGATGCGGCGAGGTGCGGACGGCGTCCCGCCTCCTTCGCCTCGAGCACCGCGACGACCGCCTGGGTCCCCGAAGGGCCCACGCCGACGACCGCGGCGAGACGGACGCCGTCGACCTCCTCCAGCGCCTGCTCGAGTCCGACGGGCGTCACGATTCCCGCCGCGGCGGTAATGACGTGTCCCAGCCTGCCCTCCACCCAGAGGCGGCCGTCGGCGTCGAAGTGCCCGACGTCGCCCGTGCGGTGCCAGGGGTGCGTGCGTGCGGAATCCTGCTGCGTCTTCCACAGCCGGAAATAGCGGTCCTTGACGTGGGGGGCGTCGACGAGGATCTCGCCCGTCACCCCCGGCGCCGTCGTGGGATCCCCGGTCGCCGTGCCGGCGCTGTCGAGCGGGGCCACGGACACCCGGGCTCCGTTGACCGGGCGGCCGACGCAGACCCCGTTGCCGGCGCCGGCGAGGCCGGACGCTGCGGCGGCTGCCGCAGCCCGGATGCCGTCGTGGTCGATGTCCGTGACGAGGAGCGATTCCGTCATCCCGTAGGGCGTGTGGAGTGCTGCCGCGGGGACGAGGTGCTGCACGGCGTCCAGGAGCGGGACGGGGATCGGGGCGCCGGCCGAGAGCAGCAGCGAGATCCGAGCCAGGGCCTCCGTCCCGGCCGGGCTGAGGTCGGACGACGTGGCGAGCACGTTCCGCAGGGCTGCCGGCGATGCGAACACGACGCTCGCGTCGACGGCAGCTGCGGCATCGGCGAGGGCCTGCGCGGTCAGTGTCCGCGGGGCTGTGACGTCCATGGCGGGCGTCACGGAGGTCGCACCGAGCGCGGGGCCGAGCAGCGCGAACGGCGCGAAGCCTGCCACGAGCGATGCGCCCGGCCCGAGTCCCAGCGTCGACTCGACGGCGTCACGCATCGCGGACAGCCGGCGGTGGGTGTAGACCACGCCCTTCGCCGGACCGGTCGAGCCCGAGGTGAAGAGGATCGCGGCGTCGGCATCGGCGGCCGGGGCGGGCGGAGCGGATGGTCCGGGGCGTGCGGCGCGCAGGTCGTTGAGCGAAGCCTCCACGCGTAGTGCTGTCCGCTTCGCCGCCGGCAGCGCGGTGGCGCTGATCCGGCGCCCGGGCCAGCCGAAGGCACGGGCGGCGAGGAGGGCGCGTTCGATACCGATGACGACGTCGGGCGCGGCACCCTTGACGGCCCGGCTGAGGCCGCGGGCACCGAGGCCCGCGTCGGCGACCACGATCACGGCGCCGATCCGGAGGCAGGCGTAGATCAGGACGGTGAGGTCCACCCCGGGGGGTACGAGCAGGCTCACACGGCTGCCGGATCCGTAGCCCAGCGCCGTCAAGCCCGCGGCGACGGCGTCGACGTCGTCGGCGAGTTCCTGCCAGGAGAGCGTGCGCGGCGGACCGGCAGGGGTCATCTCCGCGACAGCCGTCGTCGAACCCTGCGACCCGGCGGCCAGGTCCGCGATCCGTCGGCCGAGCGGATCGTAGGGTGCGTCGGTCGACGGCGCCGTGGCGGCAGCCTCGGGTGTGCCCGCTCCGACGGACCGCGCCGCCAGCCACTCCATCGCGGTCGACGCCGTGTCGGCGTCCTCCTGCACGAGGTGGCTCGCGCGCTCGAAACGGTGGATGTCCGCGTGGGGCAGGCGGCGGGCGAGGTCCTCGAGGTAGGGGTCCGAGAAGATGGGATCGTGCGGTCCCCACATCATCAGCACGGGGACATCGATGCTGCGGATGCCCTCCGCCGTCGTGGTGAGCGCGGAGTGGCTCGGGTGGGACGCGTCGGCAGGGATGTCCGAGACGAAGTTCGCGATGCCCTGGCGATCGGCCGCCGTGCGGTACGGATCGCGGAACGCACGGCGTACGTCGCGGTCCAGGGCAGGCCGCGCGAGGGCGAGCGTCACGTCGAGGAAGGCGCTGGTGGTCCGGGTGCCGAGGCCGTGGACGCCCGGGGCGAGCGCGAGCCTCAGCGGCGCGGGGATGCGGCTGTCCGGATCCTGGTGGATGGCCGTGTTCGTGAGGATGACCCCTGCGAGGTCCTCCCGGTTGCGGTGGGCGTAACCGAGGCTGACGACGCCGCCCCAGTCATGGCCGACCGTGACGACGGGACCGGTGAGCCCCACGGCCGCGACGAAGTCCTCGAGGTCCGTGATGCGGTCCGCCAGGCGCCGGAACGCACCCGTGCGCTCCGAGTAGCCCATGTCGAGCTGGTCCACGGCGATCACGCGCCAGCCGGCAGCGAGACCGGCGGCGAGATAGCTCCGCCAGAGATAGGACCACGTCGGGTTCCCGTGGACGCACAGGAGCGTACCCCGCACGTCCTCGCCGCCCCGGCCGAGCCCGTTGTCGAGGTAGTGCCAGCGGTGTCTCGCTCCCGGGGCGTCCGCTCCGCTGGTCGAGGGCACGTCGAGGTACGTCGACCATGAGGGGTCGACGCCGGGGAGTGCTACCACGCAATCTCCATCATGGAGGTGTTCAGGCCGGATCCGACGCCCAGGCACAGCACGCGGTCGCCCGGGGCCAGGGACTGCGATTCCTGCGCGAGGGTCATGGGCAGGGAGGCGGGCCCCACGTTGCCCCAGTGCGGGAACGTGATGGGGACGCGTTCGCGCTCGAGGTCGACGGCCTTGATGATGGCGTTGGTGTAGGAGTTGGACACCTGGTGCGTGACGTAGCGGTCCATCGCGTCCCACTTCCAGCCGTCCGCCTGCGCCTCGTGCCACGCGGTGACCACGAGTTCGAGTCCGCCGTCGAGCAGGCCCTTGGTGTCGGTGTACATCCCGTCGATGCCGCCCACGCACAGCTCGTGGTGCTGCGTCCCCGCGCGGGAGACCCCGCCGAGGATGCGATGCGAGCCGGGGTGGAGGTCGGCGGGGCCGATCACGGCGGCGGCAGCACCGGAGCCGAGGGTGAGGGTCGCGAATTCGCTGAGGAAGTCCTCGCGCGTGGAGTCCTCACGGTTCAGGCGGTTGAAGGTGGCTTCCTGTGTCCGCTGGGCGTCCTCGCCCGCGACGATCAGGGCGTACTTGATCTGCCCCGAATCGATCATGTTCGCCGCGAGGGTCATGCCGTTGACGAAGCCGAGGCACGCGTTGGCGAGGTCGAAGTTCATGGCCGAGGACGGCAGGCCCAGGGAATGGTGGATCTTCACCGCGACCGACGGTTCGAGGTTCCGTCGGGTCACGGAGGTGTTGATGAGCAGGCCGACGTCGCCGGGCTCGATGCCCGCTTCGGCCATCGCCTTGGCGCCGGCTTCGATCGCGGCGTCGTCGAAGTCCGAACCCGGCGACCACCAGCGGCGCTCCGTGACCCCGGCCACGCGCTCGAGGAGCCTCTTCGAGAGGCGGAGCCTCTTCAGGCTGGGTGCCAGCCGTTCGTCGAACTCTGCGGAACTGACGACTACCGGCGCCTCCACACTCGTGACGGCGAGCAAGGCCGTGTTGTCATGTCGAAACGTCGCGTTACCGGTCAAATTTCCTGCCTCGTCAACTGGTCAGCGCCGGTTCGTGGCCGGAAGGGATCCACGGGTGGATCGGCCTGGACGCCTCTGGATACTGCTGAAACTTTTGTAAGCCTACTTCTTAATGCGTGGGACGGTCACTCCGAATTCGCGTGGGACCGCGGCCTTGCCCGGCCGGTGCTCCGTAGAGTCGGTGCGTTCCAGTACATTGGGACAGCCCCGACCCACCTGGAGATCCTGACACCGTGCATCTGAAGAGTCTAACCGTGCGAGGGTTCAAGTCTTTCGCCTCGGCAACCACCTTCGACTTCGAACCCGGCGTCACCGCCGTCGTCGGCCCCAACGGTTCCGGCAAGTCGAACGTGGTGGATGCCCTCGCCTGGGTGATGGGGGAGCAGGGGGCCAAGACCCTGCGCGGCGGCAGGATGGAGGACGTCATCTTCGCCGGGACGTCGGGCCGGGCGCCGCTGGGCCGGGCCCAGGTATCCCTGACCATCGACAATTCGGACGGCGCCCTGCCGATCGAGTACTCCGAGGTCACCATCTCCCGCACCCTCTTCAGGGCCGGCGGCTCCGAATACGCGATCAACGGCAAGAACTGCAGGCTCCTGGACATCCAGGAGCTTCTCTCGGATTCCGGGCTGGGCCGCGAGATGCACGTGATCGTCGGGCAGGGCCAGCTCGACAAGGTGCTGCATGCCACCCCGGAGGAGCGCCGTGGCTTCATCGAGGAAGCCGCGGGGATCCTCAAGCACCGCCGCCGGCGCGAGAAGACCGTGCGGAAGCTCGACGCCATGCAGGTCAACCTCGCGCGGCTGTCCGACCTCACGGCCGAGCTGCGGCGGCAGCTGACCCCGCTCGGCAAGCAGGCCGAGGTCGCCCGACGTGCCCAGCAGGTGCAGTTCGCGGTGCGGGATGCCCGGTCCCGGCTGCTCGCGGACGAGCTGGTCGGCCTGCGCTCCGGCTACGAGCGCGACGTCGCCGCCGAAGCCGCGCTCCACGCCCGCCGCGAAGAGGTCGAGAAGCAGCTCGGCGCGGGCCGCGAACGCCAGGCGGACCTGGAGCAGGCGGCGGCGGCGTCGGTTCCGGCACTGAACAGCGCACGGGAGACCTGGTACGCCCTGTCCAGTGCCCGGGAGAAGCTGGCCGCGCTCGCCGCCCGGGCGGAGGACCGGGGGCACCTGCTGGGGCAGGGCGGGCCGGAGCCCGACCAGGGGCGCGACCCCGACCACCTGGACCGGCAGGCCGAACGCGTCCGCGCAGAGGTCGCCGGCCTGCAGGACGAGGTCGCGACGCTCGGCCGGGCGCTGGAGGAGACCCTCGCCGGCCGCCGCGCCGCCGAGGAGGCGTCCTCGGCCGAGGACGCGCGGCTCGCGCGCCTGCTCCGGGCCGCCGCCGACAGGCGGGAGGGGGATGCGCGGCTCGCCGGGACGGTGGGTGCGGCACGGTCGCGCGTCGAATCGGCCGTCGCGGAACTGGGCCGGCTTCGTGCGTCCATCGGCGCGGCCGAGGAACGCCGCCGGACCGCCGAACGCGACTTCACGGCCCTCGAGGCCCGGGTCGCCGGTGACGAGGAGGGCGAGGAGGGGCTCGACGCCGAGTACGAGGAAGCGTCCGCCGCCCTCCGGTCGATCACGGAGGAACTCGACGCACTGGTGGACGCGGAGCGGGCGGCGGAACGCGAACGCGGTGCCCTGGCCGCGCGGCTCGAGGCGCAGCGCGAGGGCCTGCAGCAGCGGGACGGCTCCGGGGCGCTCCTCGCGTCCGGGCTCGACGGCGTGTTCCTGCCGCTCGCTCGGCTGCTGCAGGTCGCCCACGGCTTCGAGAAGGCGGTGGCCGCCGCGCTGGCGCATTCGGCCGACGCGGTGGCGGTGGACAGCATCGTCGCGGCAGTGCAGGCGCTCGAGCTCATGAAGCACGACGACGCCGGGCAGGTATCGCTCGTCGTCGCACCAGGGCTGCAGGAGGACGCGACCCAGGCGCCCCCGGCGGCGCCGGACGGGGTGCCGACCCCCGGGAGCGGCGGTACGCTCCCCATCCTGTCCGTGGTCACCGTCCCGCCTGCGGTGCAGCCGGCGCTGGACCACCTCCTGGCCGGCGTCGTCGTGGTCGGGGACCTCACGGCGGCCGGCAGCGCCGTCGAACGCGGCACGGCCGAGGTCGCGGTGACCTGCGACGGGGATGTCCTGTCCCGGCACGCTGCCCGCGGCGGGACCCCCGGTGCCGCCGGCTACCTCGAGCTCCGCGCAGCAGCAGGGGATACGGAGGAGAAGCTGGACCTGGCCGGCGCCGCGAGGGAGCGGCTCCGGTTCCGGCTGGCCGCGGCGAGGACGCACCGGCTGGCCGCACAGCAGCGCGTGGACACCGCGCTCGACGGTCTGCACGAGTCGGACGCGCGGATGGCAGCGATCGCCGAGCAGCTGGGCCAGCTCAACGCGAGCGTGCGCTCCGCCTCCGGAGAGGCCGAGCGGCTCACGGCGCTCCTGCGGGCCGCGGAGGCGAACCTGGCACAGGAGGAACTGAGGCTGCAGGAGGCCGCCCAGCGGTTAAAGGACCTGCAGGACCAGCCGGTCGAGGCCGAGCCGTCCACCGGGCAGCGGGACATCCTGCAGCGCGCCGCCGTCGATGCGCGGCAGGCGGAACTGGAAGCGCGACTCGCACTGCGCAGCAGGGAGGAACAGCTGTCCGCGCTCGCGAACCGGGCGGCGTCACTGGAACGGGCGGCCCAGGCGGAGCGTCGCGCACGGGAGCAGGCGGCCGAGAAGGCGAGGATCCGCAGGGCACAGGCACTGAGGGCGGTCGCCGTCGCGCAGGCGGCACGGCGGGCCGAACGGCGGGCTGCTGAATCGGTCGCCGCGGCTGCGGAGCTGCGCGATACCGCCGAGCGCCTCCGCGAGCAGCAGGACGCCGACCTGCAGGACGTGCGGAAGGCGAATGCCGACCTCGGCGTCGAGCTCGCTCACCTGACCGATTCCGTGCATCGCGACGAGCTCGCCCGTACCCAGCAGAGGCTGCGGATCGAGGCGCTCGAGAACCGCTCCATCGAGGAGCTGGGCCTCACCCCGGACCATCTCGTCCAGGAGTTCGGCCCGCACCTGCCCGTGCCGGAGGAGTCGGTCGCCGAGGACAAGTGGGCCGCGCTGAGGACGCCGGTCGACGACGACGGGCGGCCGGTACCGCAGGGCATCCCGTTCGTGCGGGAGCAGCAGGAGAAGAGGCTGAGGCGGGCCGAACGGGACCTCGCGGCCCTCGGCAAGGTGAATCCCCTCGCGCTCGAGGAGTTCGCGGCCCTCGAGGAGAGGCACCAGTTCCTCAGTACGCAGCTAGCGGACCTCAAGGCGACCCGGAAGGACCTCCTCGACATCATCCGCGAGGTCGACGAGCGCGTCGAGGAGGTCTTCACGGCTGCCTACCGCGATACCGCCGAACAGTTCGAGCGCGTGTTCGCGACCCTCTTCCCCGGTGGCGAGGGCAGGCTCCTCCTCACCGATCCCTCGGACATGCTGTCCACCGGCATCGAGGTGGAGGCCAGGCCGGCCGGGAAGAAGATCAAGCGGCTGTCCCTGCTCTCGGGCGGGGAGAGGTCGCTGACGGCCGTGGCCCTCCTGGTCGCGATCTTCAAGGCCCGTCCCTCGCCGTTCTACGTCATGGACGAGGTCGAGGCCGCCCTCGACGACACCAACCTCGGGCGGCTGATCACGATCTTCCGCGAACTCCGCGAGTCCAGCCAGCTCATCATCATCACGCACCAGAAGCGCACCATGGAGGTCGCCGACGCGCTGTACGGCGTGACGATGCGCGGCGACGGCGTGTCCACCGTCATCAGCCAGCGCCTGGCCGCCGAGGTCGAGCAGGTCCTCGGCTAGTCCGGGGCCTGTCCGGCGTCCCTGGTCCGCGATGCCGTCATGCCGTCCCCGCCCGGGACCGGACGACCGGTCTCCTCACCCGGCCGGGGGAGGGTCTCCCGTGACCCGAGCCAGACGGCGGCGGCGAGCAGGGTGAGGGCGCCGGTCGCCACGAAGGCCAGGTCGTAGGAGCCGGGGAAGAGCGTGTCGATGATGAGGCCCGCCACGACCGGCCCGAAGATCGCACCGAGGTCCGAGCTCATCTGGAAGGACGCCAGGACCTTGCCTCCGCTGCGCCCGTTGCCGATGACGTCCGCGACGGCGGCCTGCTGTGCCGGATTGAGGAGGCCCGTTCCCACGCCCCCGACCACGCAGATCGCAAGGAACACGACGACGTTCCCCGAGAAGCCGAGGGCTGCCATGGCGGCGCCGTTCACCAGGAGCCCGGTGACCACGAGCGGTTTCCTGCCGACGGTATCGGCGAGCCGCCCGGAGACCGTCAGGGCGAGGGCCGTACCCGCGGCGAAGAAGGCGAGGGAGATGCCCGCTATCTGCGGTCCGGCGTCGAGCACCGCCGTCGCGAAGAGCGGTACCAGCGCCATCCGGATGCCGAAGGAGGACCAGCCGTTGGCGAAGCTCGAGACGAGCGACGCGCGGTACGCGGAGTCCCTGACTGCTTCCCGGACCGTCAGCGGCGCCCGGTCCCGTGCGGACTGCCGGTCCTGGAGCGAGGTGTCCTTGAGCTGGAAGAACACCACCGCCGACGCGATCAGCAGCGCCGCCGCGTAGACGAGGAACGGCACGCGGAGCCCCAGCCCCGCGAGCAGGCCGCCGATGATGGGTCCGCCGATACTGCCCAGCAGGAAGGCCGTCGCATAGGCGCCGGAGACGCGGCCACGGATGGCGGGCGGGGCGAGCCGGACGATCAGCCCCATGGCCGAGACGGTGAACATCGTCGAGCCGATGCCGCCCAGGGCCCGGAAGACCAGGAGCTGCCAGTAGTCGGCGGCGAAGGCGCACGCGGCCGTGGAGAGCGCCACGACGAGCAGGCCGACGATGTAGACCGGGCGCTCGCCGAGCCTCTCCACGAGCCAGCCGCCCGCCGGTGCGAAGAGCAGCCGGGTGAGCGCGAAGGCGCTGACGATCACCGACGCGGCCGTGACTCCGACATCGAAACTCTGGGCGAACTGCGGAAGGATCGGCGCCACGAGCCCGAACCCGATGGCGATCACGAACGCCGCGGCGATCAGGACCCTGATCTCGCGGGGGATGCGCTGGCGCTCCTGCGCGGGGGCACCTCCGGCACCCTTCCTCCTGGGCAGGAGCCTGAGGGGTGGGAACGTGCGTGCGCGGGGAAGTCCAGCCATGATCCTCGCATTCTGTCACTGCTGCGAACGGATGCTCAATCGGCCCGTATGAGAAGGTGGATCAGTGAACGACATCCTTCTGCCCGTCATCTTCGTCATCCTCGCGATCGCCGTGATCGGGTCGGTCGCCGTCCTCCTCCTCCGCGGCAGGCGGACGCCTCCGGGCCTGTACTCCTCCCCGCGGGATCCCGATGACCAGGTGGACGGCGGTGCCCATGGGTCCACCTCCACCGACGTCCTCGACCGCCCGGACGGCGTGCCGACGGACGTACTCGTCCCCGATGACCTCAGCGGACTCGACGAGGCGCCCGCCCCGCCCCGGTTCGATACCGTCGATCCCGTGCAGGGCAGGCTCGCCCGGCTTCGGGCGCGCCTGGTCCGATCGAACAACGCCCTCGGCAAGGGCCTGCTCGCCCTGCTGTCCCGGGACAGGATCGACGAGGACGTCTGGGACGAGGTCGAGGAGACACTCCTCATGGCGGACCTGGGTACCGAGCCCACCATGGAACTCGTGGACGCCCTGCGTGAACGGGTGAAGGTCGCCGGCAGCCGCAGCCCGGCGGAGGTCAAGGACATGCTCCGCGAGGAGCTCGTGAAGCTCGTCGATCCGTCGATGGACCGATCGCTCGCCACGCAGCGCCACGCGGACCGGCCCGCGATCGTCATGGTGGTCGGCGTCAACGGCGTGGGCAAGACCACCACGGTGGGCAAGCTCGCCCGCGTGCTGGTCGCCGATGACAAGGACGTGCTCCTCGGCGCGGCGGACACGTTCCGTGCTGCCGCTGCCGAACAGCTGGCCACGTGGGGAGCCCGTGTGGGCGTCCCGACGGTGAAGTCCGACGTCGACGGCGCCGATCCCGCGTCGGTCGCCTTCGAGGCGGTCAAGGCGGGCATCGAGCAGGAGGTCGACGTCGTCCTGATCGACACCGCCGGGCGGCTGCAGAACAAGGTCGGGCTCATGGACGAACTCGGCAAGGTCAAGCGCGTGGTCGAGAAGCAGGGCACGGTGGACGAGGTCCTGCTGGTACTCGATGCGACGACGGGCCAGAACGGGCTGAGCCAGGCCCGCGTGTTCGCCGAGGTGGTGAACATCAGCGGCATCGTCCTGACCAAGCTGGACGGCACCGCGAAGGGCGGCATCGTGGTGGCCATCCAGCGCAGCCTCGGGGTGCCCGTGAAGCTGATCGGCCTGGGCGAGGGCGCTGACGACCTCGCGCCCTTCGACGCCGAGAGCTTCGTCGACGCGCTGCTGAACTAGGCCGCGGCGGACCCCATAGGCCACGACCGGCCGGCCGGCAAGGATCCGGCGGGAGGGAAACCTGCCGGAAACATCAGTGTCACGCGTCTTTTACGTCGGTGAGAGTGATGTAACTTCCCGGCAATGTGATGCCCCAGGGACGGAAACACGCACATCGCATTCTGGAGGAGCGGGAAGTCCCCGCCCCCTTTGGAAGGATCGTGTTTGATGGATCTGACAGCAGGTCACGTCTGGGTGATGATCTCAGCCGCCCTCGTACTCCTCATGACCCCCGGCCTCGCCTTCTTCTACGGCGGCATGACCCGCGCCAAGGCCGCCCTGAACATGATGATGATGAGCTTCATCGCCGTCGGTCTCGTGGGAGTCGTGTGGGTCCTCTGGGGCTACTCGATGACCGGCGGGGACGGCGTCGCACAGCTCTTCGGAAACCCCTTCACCTCCTTCGGCCTGACGGACCTCCTCGGCACCGAGGACCTCATCGGTGCAGGGTACGGTGCGACCTTCGCCATCATCACGGTCGCCCTCATCAGCGGTGCCATCGCCGACCGCGCCAAGTTCGGCGCGTGGGTGGTCTTCGTCCCCATCTGGGTCACCGCGGTCTACTGCCCCCTCGCCTACATGGTGTGGGGCGGCGGACTCCTCAGCGCTGACGGCGCCGTGGGCGGAGCTGTCGGCGAAGCGATCGACTTCGCAGGAGGCACCGTCGTGCACATCAGTGCCGGCGTCGCCGCCCTGGTCCTCGCCCTGATCCTCGGCAAGCGCCAGGGGTTCGGCAAGGATCCGGCCCAGCGGCCCCACAACATCCCGATCGTGATGCTCGGTGCCGCGCTCCTTTGGTTCGGCTGGTTCGGCTTCAACGGCGGGGCAGCGGGAACGGCAGAGGAGGCCGGCCTCATCTGGATCAACACGATGGCGGCCCCCGCGGCGGCGATGGTCGGCTGGCTCATGACCGAGCGCATCCGTGACGGTCGCCCCACATCCCTCGGAGCAGCGTCCGGCATCGTGGCGGGCCTCGTGGCCATCACCCCGGCCTGCGCCAATGTCAGCCCCGTCGGTGCCGTGTGCCTCGGCCTCGTCTCCGGTGCCGTCTGCGCCCTGGCCGTCGGCCTCAAGTACCGCCTCGGGTTCGACGACTCGCTCGACGTCGTCGCGGTGCACCTCGTCGCCGGCATCCTCGGCACCCTGTCCATCGGCTTCATCATGCTGCCGGTCGACGGCGAGGGTGGCGGACTCTTCTACGGTGGTGACGCAGGGCAGCTCGTCGCACAGATCGTGGCAGCCGCCATCGCGATCGCCCTGTCCGCCGTCATGACCGCGATCATCGGGCTCGCCATCCACAAGACCATCGGATTCCGGGTCAGCGCCGACAACGAGGTGTCCGGCGTGGACCTCTCGGAGCACGCCGAGACCGCCTACGAGTTCGGCGGCCTGGGAGTGGGCGGATCCTTCCACCCGTTCGCGGAGCAGATGTTCGCGCAGCAGAAGACCGCGCAGCCACAGACCACCCAGCAGAGCGTCACGGAGGGCGTACATTCATGAAACTGGTCACAGCAATCGTTCGCCCGGACAAGCTCGACGGCGTCAGGGGCGCCCTGGAGAACTACGGCGTGCAGGGCCTCACCGTCAGCCAGGCGAGCGGCTACGGCCGCCAGCGCGGGCACACCGAGGTCTACCGGGGGGCCGAGTACACGGTGGACCTCCTGCAGAAGGCGCGCGTCGAGGTCCTCGTCGCGGACGCCTGGGTCACCGACATCGTCGACGTCCTGGTCTCCACGGCCAACACCGGCCGTGCCGGGGACGGCAAGGTCTGGGTGATCCCCGTCGAGGAGGCCGTCCGGGTCCGCACCGGGGAACGCGGGGACGCGGCCCTGTAGGGAAGCCTCTTTCACACTGCACGACGCAGGACGCCCGGCCGGGACACCCGGCCGGGCGTCCTGCTGCCCGGCGGTCCTGGCCACGAAGTGAAGCAGAGGGAGTCCGCCCCTTGCCGTCCCTGGGGCAGGGGCCTATCCTTGAACAACCGATCGGTTGATCAACCCAAAGGTTGATCAAGGCGACGGCCGAAGATCAGGAGAGTTCCCGTGGCCGACGACGAGCGCCTCGACATCGCCTTCCTGGCGCTTGCCGATCCCGTCCGCCGCCGCATCATCGCCCGGCTCAGCCGGGGGCCGGCCACGGTCAACGAACTGGCGGAACCCTTCTCGATCACCAAACAGGCGATCTCGAAGCACATCCAGGTCCTCGAGCAGGCCGGGCTCGTCACGCGCACGCGCGACGCCCAGCGCCGGCCCGTCCACCTGAACCCCGCACGACTGGAGGCGCTCACCGCGTGGATCGACCAGTACCGGCTGGTCCGCGAGGAGCAGTTCCGCGGCCTCGACGCCGTGCTCCACACCCAGGCCATGGCACGCGGCCCGCAGGCAAAGGACCCGTCATGAGCAATGCACTGAAACTCACCGTCCCGGAGGGGCTGCCCTTCATCGACTTCGAACGGGAGTTCGACTTCCCCGTGGCGGAGGTCTTCCACGCCTACTCGGACCCCGACCTCGTCGCCCAGTGGCTGGGCCCCCGGCGCGTCCGGCTCGGCATCGACCACTACGACTTCCGGACCGGCGGGACCTATCGCTACACGCACACCGGCCCGGACGGCGTCGACCATGTGTTCAGCGGAGGTTTCCACACCGTCCGGGAGAACGATTTCGCGATCCAGACCTTCGAGTACGACGGCTATCCGGACGTCGTCAGCATCGAGTTCATGACCTTCGAGGAGCTGGCCGACGGCAGGACGCGGCTCAGCGCCCACGCCGTCTATCCGAGCATGGAGGCGCGGGACGGCATGGCGCAGTCCGGGATGGAGGGCGGGCTCTCCGAGGCCTACGAGCAGCTCGAGGAGCTACTGGCCGGTGCAGTGGCCTGAGCGGGTGAGCACCCGCCTCGCCGAACCTCCTGCGCCTCAGCCCTTATGGCCGTGCGAGGAGGGCCAGGCCTCGGGCCCCACCGAGCCCGCTCCGTACTCCTCGAGCGGAACCCGGTCCTCCGACCAGGCCTTGAGCACCGGTTCCACGATCCGCCAGCAGTCCTCGGCCGTGTCTCCGCGGACGGAGAGCGTCGGATCGCCGGCGAGCACGCCGTCGAGGACCTCGCCGTACGGCAGGAGGTCCGTCTGGTTCAGGTCGGCGCTCAGGGTCGCCCGGTCGAGGGAGAAGATGTCGCCCGGGCCGTTGACGTCGAGTTCGAGCTGCAGCGTGTCCGGACCGAATCCGATCCGCAGCTTGGTCGGCGCATCCTGGCCCGTGAACCCCACGGGCAGGTGGCTGACGGGCCGGAAGGTGATCACGGCCTCCTTGCGCTTGGCCCCCAGCGCCTTGCCGGACCGCAGGACGAACGGGACACCGGACCAGCGCTCGTTGTTGATCGACACCGTGACCTCGGCGAGGGTCTCGGTACCCTTCGAGGCATCGACCCCGGGCTCGGCGGCGTAGTCCGGGATCTGCCGATCCCCGATCACGCCCGCCGTGTAGCGCGCGCGACGACTGCTGCCCGGCGCATCGAGGTCCACCGTGCTGGCCCGCAGGATCGACCCGATATGGTCCCGGAGGTCCCGTTCATGCAGGGTCGACGGTGCATTCAGCGCCAGCAACGCCATGACGTGGAGCAGATGGCTCTGGATCATGTCGCGCAGGGCGCCGGCGCCGTCGTAGTAGCGCGCGCGGTTCTCGAGGGCGAGGTCCTCGTCGAAGATCACCTCGACCTTCTCGATGTGGAGGTTGTTCCACACCGGCTCGAGGATACGGTTGGCGAAGCGCAGGCCGAGGATGTTGAAGACGGTCGCCTTGCCGAGGAAGTGGTCCACGCGGTGGATGTTCTGCTCCGGGACCAGCTTCGCCAGCTTGTCGTTGAGGCTGTGTGCGCTGGCCTGGTCCGTGCCGAACGGCTTCTCCATGACCAGGCGGGTGCTCTTCGGCAGGGAGTTCGGACCCAGGGCGCTGCACGCCTTCTGGCTGACGGACGGGGGCAGTGCGAAGTAGATCGCCACCGGTCCGTCGAGTGTCCGGACGAGGCCGGCCAGGCCGTCCTGCGTCACGTCGATGAAGTGGTAGGAGCTGTCGTTCCGCACCTGCTCGAGCGAGGCCCGGCCGGCGTCGTCCGCCTTCTCCAGCGCTGCGGCGAAGGCGCCGTCGATGCGTTCGCGCCACTGCTCGTCGGTCCAGTCGTCGGATCCTGCTCCCACGAGCTTCAGCCCGTCGGCGCGCCCGAGGCGGATCAGCCGTGCGAGCCCTGGGAGCAGCAGGCGCCCCGTGAGGTCGCCCGAGGCGCCCAGGATCAGCAGCGTCTTCACGCGGGTATCGGCCACGGCGGGAATGGTGTCGTGTTCTGCGAGCGAGTGAGTATCCACCTCTTCACCTTGCCACTTATCCCCGCGTGTGTCCTGCACGCGGCGGATGCGTCGACAGTTGCGCGCGCGGCGCCCGGGAGGAGGCCGTGATGGTGCACCCGGTCCCGCCGCCACCCCCAGTTGATACCCTAGGGAGTTGAGTCTCTCTACTTCCTGATGAAAGAAGTCCACGGCACGTGTTCAATTCACTCTCCGACCGGCTGACTGCGACCTTCAAGAACCTCCGCGGCAAGGGCCGCCTCACCGAGGCGGACATCGACGCCACGGTCCGCGAGATCAGGCGCGCCCTGCTCGACGCCGACGTCGCCGTCCCCGTGGTGCGGGCCTTCACGGCTGCCATCAAGGAGCGAGCCCTCGGCCTCGAGGTGTCCCAGGCGCTGAACCCGGGCCAGCAGGTCGTCAAGATCGTCAACGAGGAACTCGTCGGGATCCTCGGCGGGGAGACCCGGCGCATCCGGCTCGCCAAGACCCCCCCGACCGTCATCATGCTGGCCGGCCTGCAGGGCGCGGGAAAGACCACGCTCGCCGGCAAGCTGTCCAAATGGCTGAAAGGCCAGGGCCACAGCCCGCTGCTCGTCGCCTGCGACCTCCAGCGGCCGAACGCCGTCCGGCAGCTCCAGGTCAACGGTGAGCGTGCAGGCGTTCCCGTCTACGCTCCCCACCCCGGCGTCAGCTCCGAGTTCGAGTCCGCCACCGGCGACCCGGTCGCCGTCGCACGCCAGGGTGTCGCCGAAGCCCGCGCACGCCTCCACGACGTCGTCATCGTCGACACCGCAGGCCGCCTGGGTGTGGACGCCGAGCTCATGCAGCAGGCCGCGGACATCCGTGCCGCCATCAACCCCGACGAGGTGCTGTTCGTCATCGACGCGATGATCGGCCAGGACGCCGTCAACACCGCGCTCGCCTTCAACGAGGGCGTGGACTTCACCGGCGTCGTCCTGACCAAGCTCGACGGCGACGCGCGCGGCGGTGCCGCCCTCTCGGTGGCCTCCGTCACCGGCAAGCCCGTCATGTTCGCCTCCACCGGAGAGGGCCTGGGCGACTTCGAGCTGTTCCACCCGGACCGTATGGCCTCGCGGATCCTCGACATGGGCGACATCCTCACCCTGATCGAGCAGGCGGAGCAGTCCTGGGACAAGGACGAAGCGGCCAGGATGGCGAAGAAGTTCGCCGACCAGGAGGACTTCACCCTCGACGACTTCCTCGCCCAGATGCAGCAGATCCGCAACATGGGCTCCATGAAGAAGATGCTCATGATGATGCCGGGTGCGGCCAACATGCGGGAGCAGCTGGAGAACTTCGACGAGCGCGAGATCGACCGCGTCGAGGCGATCGTCCGTTCGATGACCCCGCACGAACGGCTGGCGCCCAAGATCATCAACGGCTCCCGCCGCGCCAGGATCGCCCGCGGTTCGGGCGTGCACGTCTCCGAGGTCAACGGCCTGCTCGAGCGCTTCACGCAGGCGCAGAAGATGATGAAGAAGATGGCCTCCGGCGGGGGCATCCCCGGGATGCCCGGCATGGCGGGTCCGGGTGGTTTCGGGGGTCCGCGCAAGACCAAGGCCGCTGCTGCCAAGGGCAAGAAGAAGCCGCGTTCGGGCAACCCCGCGAAGGCCGCGCAGGAGCTGCAGGAGGCGGAGGCCCGGCGTGCGGCAGCCCGGACGGCAGCGCCGACCGGCGCCGCGTTCGGTGGCCAGCAGGACTTCGATCCGGCGGCGATGAACCTGCCCAAGGGCTTCGAGAAGTTCCTCGGGAAGTAGCACGAGCGGTGGCTGATTCGCGCCGGGTGCCGGAGCAGGAGCGGTGCTGAACCTCGAGCGCGTGGTCTTCGTCCATGGCAGCGGCACCTTCGGTGCTGCGGCCTGGCCGAAGCAGCACGGGCTGTCGCTCGACTTCGACTGCCTCTACCTGCGGCGGCACGGCTTCGCCACGGACGCGGACCCCCAGCCGACCGACCATGAGCGCGACCAGGAGATCATCGCGGACGCCCTCGGCGACGGCGGCCATGTCGTCGCCCATTCCCACGGTGCCGTCTCGGCCATGATGCTCGCCGTGGAGCGACCGGAGCTGGTCCGCACACTCACGCTCGTCGAGCCCGCGTGCCTCTCGCTGACGGCGGACCTGCCGGCCACGAAGGCGCACATCGAGCTGATGGCGCCGCTGTTCGCCCAGCGCCACGCCCTGTCGGACCACGAGTTCCTCCGCTCGTTCGTGCGGCGCGTGTCCGCCGCGGACGCCCGGCTGCCCGCGACCGAGGACGCGCGTCGTGATGCCGCCCGGCTTCGGCTCCAGAGCCCGCCCTGGGAGGCGCCCCTGTCGATCGTGCCCGGGGTCCCGACCCTCGTCCTGACGGGAGGCTGGGAGCCGCTGTACGAGGAGGTCGCCGAGTACCTGGCCGGCACCGGAGCCGTGCACCGGGTCGCGCCCGGCGGCCACCGCCCGCACGACACCCCGGAGGGCGACGCGCTGATCCGTGCCTTCCTGCGTGCGGCAGGCCGCCAGGCGGCCGCGTGACCGGCTCCCCTCGATTCGCGCCATGAAGCGCACGTCGCCCGGGTTCCTGCACCTGACCGGCACCGTGCTGCTGTCGCCGTCGCGCTCCGTCTCCGACGTGTACGTGCAGGACGGGCTCTTCACCTTCACGCGCCCGCCCGGCGCTCCGTTCCGGACCCTGGAGGGCTGGGTGCTGCCCGGCCTCGTCGACGCGCACTGCCATGTCGGCCTCGACCGGCGGGGCCTGGTGCCGGACGAACTGGCGGAACAGCAGGCCATCCGGGATCGCGATGCGGGAACCCTGCTCATCCGGGATGCGGGCGTCGTCAACGACACGCGCTGGGTGCAGCAGCGGACCGACCTGCCGCGGCTGGTGCGGGCCGGCCGCCATGTGGCGCGGACCCGCCGCTACTTCCGCGATTACGCCGTCGAGGTGGAACCCGGGGAACTGGCCGCCGCCGTCGCCGAACAGGCACGGCGCGGGGATGGCTGGGTCAAGATCGTGGGGGACTGGATCGACCGCTCCATCGGGGACCTGGCCCCCGCCTTCCCTCCGGAGGCTCTGAAGGACGCCGTCGACGCCGCCCATGCGGAGGGTGCCCGTGTCACGGCGCACTGCTTCGCGGCCGAGACGCTGGACGGCATGCTCGACGCCGGCATCGACTGCATCGAGCACGCCACCGGGATGCTTCCCCGGCACATTCCCCGCTTCGTCGAACAGGGCGTCGCGATCGTCCCGACACTGGTCAACATCGACACCTTCCCCGCGATCGCCGACAGTGCCGCCGGCAGGTACCCGGACTATGCGGCGCACATGCGCCGTCTGTGGGGCGGACGTCAGGACATGGTGCGGCGCGCCCACGACGCCGGCATCCCCGTGTACGCCGGGACCGACGCCGGGAGCGTCATAGCCCACGGCCGGCTCCCCGACGAGGTCGCCGCGCTGGCCGCCGCAGGGCTGGGTGCGACGGCGGCGCTCGACGCGGCCTGCTGGTCGGCCCGGGCCTGGCTGGGATTCCCCGGGATCGAGGAAGGGGCGAGCGCCGACGCGGTGATCTGCTCCCGCGATCCGCGCGAGGACCTCGGCACCCTGGCGTCGCTCCGGTCCGTCGTCCTGCGCGGACACCTGATCGAGCGGCTTCCCGCGGAATAAGTTGAAGCTTCAAGTAGTTGTCGCCTGCACTACGTACTCTCCCCTTCGCCACAGTCCAAGGAGCCCGGATGCCCACGCAGGATCTCTTGCCCGCCGACACCGCCATGGGGGCGCTGACGCTCAAGGTCGGCGACCTCGCCCTCATGTCCACCTACTACGCGACCGCCCTCGGACTCGAGGTGCTCGAAGACGGTGCCGACGTCGTCGTGCTCGGGCGTCGGGGGAGCGCGGTCGTCCGGCTCGAGTCCGCGCGCCACCTGCACCTGCCGCAGCGCGGAGCGGCCGGCCTGTTCCACACCGCCCTCCTGTTCGCCGATCGTGCGGACCTGGCGGCCGTCGTCGCCTCCGCGGCGCAGCATCCCCTGAGTTCCTTCGCGGGCAGCGCCGACCACCTCGTGAGCGAGGCGTTCTACTTCAGTGATCCGGAGGGCAACGGGATCGAGCTGTACTTCGACCGCCCCCGCGACACCTGGGACTGGGCCCGGGACGAGCGCGGCAACCGCACCGTGGTGATGGACAGCCTGCCGCTTCCGCCCGGGGAATACATCGAGAAGCACCTGACCGAGGACGCGGCAGCACACCCGGAGGCGAAGGGCGCGGAGGTCGGCCATGTCCATCTCCAGGTGGGCGACGTGGAGACCGCCCGGCGCTTCTACGTCGACGTCCTGGGATTCGAACGGACCGCGGGCTGGCACGACCAGGCGCTCTTCGTCTCGGCCGGGGGATACCACCACCACATGGCCATGAACGTCTGGAACAGCAGGGGCGCCGGGCCCCGGAAGGACACCCTCGGTCTCGGCGAGGTCCTCATCCGCGTCCCCGAGGCGGACGAGGTGGGGGCGCTGGCCGACCGCCTGGCGCACGCCGGGATCACGAGCCACCATACGGGGGCGGAGCTGCGCTTCGAGGACCCGTGGCGGAACCGGCTACGGGTCGCCGCGGCCGACGCGCCCGGCGGAATCGCCTAATGAACGGCCGTCTGGCACAATGGATTCGTACTCGATCCGTACAGCCCCTCTCTCTGTGCGTGAATTGTGTCCTTTGAACCCCTCTGAATGGCCCGCCCCACGGGAGCAGGATGACGGGTTCGCCCCTTTTCATTTACAAGGAGTGACCACACAAGTGGCCGTAAAGATTCGCCTCAAGCGCATGGGCAAGATCCGCGCACCGTTCTACCGTGTCGTCGTCATGGATGCACGCTCCAAGCGTGATGGCCGTGCCCTCGAAGAGATCGGCAAGTACAACCCCACCGAGGAGCCCTCGTTCATCGAGATCAACTCCGAGCGTGCGCAGTACTGGCTGGGAGTCGGCGCCCAGCCGACCGAGCAGGTCTCCGTCCTGCTGAAGATCACCGGTGACTGGCAGAAGTTCAAGGGACTCAAGGGCCAGGAAGGCACCCTGAGGACCAAGGCAGCCAAGGAGTCGTTCGTCGCACCCGAGAAGGGTTCCGTGATCGTCCCCGAGGCCATCACGCCGAAGGCGAAGAAGAACGACGACGCCGCTGCGGAAGCAACCGAGGCAGAGTAAGTTGCTCGCCGAAGCTCTGGAGCACCTCGTGCGCGGCATCGTCGACAATCCGGACGACGTCCGGGTGTCCGCGAAGAACAACCGCCGCGGTGAGACGCTCGAGGTCCGGGTCCACCAGGAGGACCTCGGCCGTGTGATCGGACGCCAGGGGCGGACAGCGCGTGCGCTCCGTACCGTCGTGGCAGCCCTCGCGGACGGTGAGCCCGTACGTGTCGACGTCGTGGACACCGACCGCCGCAGGGGCTGACGTTCCCGGAGCTTCAAGAACGCATCATGATCGGCCCCACCACCAGGACCTGGTGGTGGGGCCGATCGTCTATCACCCGCACATCACCGGCGGCACAACCAGCAGGAGCACCACGATGGAAGTACTCGTAGCGCGGATCGGGAAGCCCCACGGCATTCGGGGCGAGGTGACCGTCCAGCTGTTCACCGACGCACCCGAGGACCGCTTCGAACCGGGTGGGACCTTCCGTGTCGAAGGCGCCTCCGTGTCCGAGCTGACCGTCGTGAAGGCGCGGTGGAACAAGGACATCCTCATCGTCGGCTTCGAGCAGGTCCCCGACCGCAACCAGGCCGAGACGCTGCGCGGAGCGCAGCTCTTCATCGACGCCGACGACGCCGGCGACGACGATGACGACGCCTGGTACGAGCACGAACTCGTGGGCCTCGACGCGCGCGTCGACGGCGTGTCGGTGGGCAGGGTGACCGGCCTGCGGACCATGGCCGTCCAGGACCTCCTGGTCGTCGAGCTCGCGGACGGGCACGAGGCATTCGTCCCGTTCGTCGGCGCGATCGTCCCCGACGTCGACCCGGAGGGCGGCTTCGTGACGATCGTCCCGCCGGCAGGACTCTTCGACCTGAACACCCCGGGCTCGAACCAGGCTCCCGACGACGGCGACGACGCCGCATCCGGCCCCGACGACGTCGCACCCGGCGAGGCTCGCGGCTAGTGCGCATCGACGTCGTCTCGATCTTCCCCGAGTACCTCGCCGCACTCGATCTGTCCTTGATCGGCAAAGCCCGGCAGGACGGCGTCCTCGACATCCAGGTGCACGACCTCCGCACCTTCACCACCGACCGCCACCGGACGGTGGACGACACCCCCTACGGCGGCGGGGCCGGCATGGTCATGAAACCCGAGCCATGGGCGCAGGCACTCGAGGCGGTGCTGTCGCAGGCGCCCGCTGCGGACCGGCGTCCCACGCTGATCGTGCCGTCACCCGCGGGAGCCGTCTTCGACCAGGCGATGGCGTACGAGTTCGCCGAGCTGCAGCACCTGGTCTTCGCCTGCGGCCGGTACGAGGGGATCGACGAGCGCGCCATCGACTGGGCCGGCGGGGAATTCGACGTCCGCCCGGTCTCCCTCGGCGACTACGTGCTCAACGGCGGGGAAGTGGCCGTCCTCGCGATGGTCGAGGCCGTGGGCAGGCTCATACCCGGCGTGGTCGGCAATCCGGAATCCCTCGTCGAGGAGTCCCACTCCGACGGGCTGCTCGAGTACCCGGTCTACACCAAGCCGTCCTCCTGGCGGGGGAGGGGAATCCCCGAGGTCCTCCTGAGCGGCAACCACGCGAAGATCGCGCAGTGGCGGCGCCTCGAGCAGTTCCGGAGGACGGCCGAGCGCCGGCCCGACCTCCTCGCCGGTGTCGATGCGCCTGCCCTGGGGAAGGCGGACCTCAAGGCCCTGCGCGAGGCGGGATTCGAGGTCGTCGACGGCAGGCTCACGCGGCCGCCGCATTAGCAGTTGCCACCACCGCTGTGGAATAATCGTAGATTGTGTCCACTGGGCCGGGCCCTGCCGCAGGGGGCGTCCGGCCAACAGTTCCACACCGGCCACCGAACCATCGGATCGGCCGGGAATCCTACTTCGGCGGTATTGCCGGGACTGTTCGTCCCGTCCTTGTCCGCTGTAACCCACGTGAGTGACCTGTGGCGCTCACCAGGAGCAAGAATATGCATATTCTCGATTCCGTTGACGCCGGATCCTTCCGCGACAACGTCCCCGACTTCCGCGCCGGCGACACCGTCAACGTCCACGTCAACATCATCGAAGGCAAGAACACCCGTGTTCAGATCTTCAAGGGCTTCGTCCTCGGTCGCCAGGGCGACGGCATCCGCGAGACCTTCACGGTCCGCAAGGTGAGCTTCGGTGTCGGCGTGGAGCGTACGTTCCCCGTCCACAGCCCGGTCCTCGACAAGATCGAGGTCGTCTCGAAGGGCGATGTGCGCCGCGCCAAGCTGTACTACATGCGCGAACTGCGCGGCAAGGCAGCGAAGATCAAGGAAAAGCGCGACCCCAAGACGGTCAAGTAACTCCCTGAAGGTGCGTCAAACCCCCGCTTCCCGGTCCTCGGCCGGAGAGCACACGAAACGCCGGTCCCGCTGTGCGGGCTGGCGTTTCGTGTTCTCCGCCGTTCTCGTCGCGGCCCTCGTCATGGGGCTCGTGCGCGGTTTCCTGATCGACGTGTACTTCATCCCGTCCGGGTCCATGGAGCCGCTGCTCACCGAAGGTGACCGTGTGCTCGTCAGCAAGCTGGCGGATACGGCCGGGGTGCAGCGCGGGGATGTCGTCGTCTTCGACGGACGTGGTTCGTTCGATCCGATCACCGACCCGCGCAGCCTTCCCCAGCGGCTCGTCGCCGGCGCAGGTCAGTGGCTCGGGCTCGAGGGCAGCGACACCGTCTACGTCAAGCGCGTCATCGGTGTGGGCGGCGACCACGTGGTGTGCTGCGCCGACGACGGGCGGCTCACGGTCAACGGGAACGAGATCGACGAGCCGTACGTCTACCCGGGGGATCCCCCGAGCGATCCCGCCTTCGACGTCGTCGTCCCCGAGGGGCGGGTGTGGCTCCTCGGAGACCACCGGTCCGCCTCGATGGACTCCCGGTCCCTGCTCGGCGCGCCGGGTGGAGGGCTCGTCGCGTCCGATCGCATCATCGGACGGGCCCTTCAGCTAGTCTGGCCACTCGACCGGTTCGCGCCGATCGAACGCCGGGTGGGCTGAGTCGAGTACGCAGCGGCACGGGTGCCGCACCGGCAAGACCGTATCCGGTGGGTGGCCGCCGGATTTCAAGACCACAGAGGACATCAGCACATGGCACGGAGCTTCCGCAGGAAGTCGCCCTCAGGGCCAGAGGCATCGCCCGCACAGGCAGTCGGCGCGGACGCCGACGCCGGCGACACCAGCGCGGATGCCGGGTTCACCGGCCACAAGCGCGGCACGAAGGACGCCGACCGCGGATTCGGAGCCTGGCTGAAGGAGATCGCGACGATCGTCGTGATCGCGCTCGTTCTGTCCTTCCTCATCAAGACCTTCCTGTTCAGGGCGTTCTTCATCCCGTCGGGCTCCATGGAGGAGACCCTCGAGATCGACGACCGCATCTTCGTGAACCAGCTCGTGCCGCAACCGTTCGACCTCCAGCGCGGGGACATCGTGGTCTTCCGGGACACCAAGGACTGGCTGCCACCCCAGGCCGAGACGCAGGTCAGCTGGTTCAAGGAGGCACTGATCTTCATCGGGCTCGCTCCCGACGAGTCGCAGCAGCACCTCGTGAAGCGCGTCATCGGGCTGCCCGGCGACCACGTCATCTGCTGCGACGCCGAGGGCCGGATCACCGTCAACGGCGAGCCCCTCGACGAGCCCTACCTCTTCCCGGGAGCGAACCCGTCGGACCTCCCGTTCGACGTCGTCGTGCCCGAGGGCAGGATCTGGGTGATGGGGGATCACCGCAACGCCTCCGCGGACTCCCGCGCCAACACCGACAAGCGCGGTGAGGGCTTCGTGGACGTCGAGGACATCGAGGGGAAGGCGGCCGTCATCGCGTGGCCGCTCAACCGCATCGGCTTCCTCGGGAACCACCCGGACGTCTTCGACGGTGTCCCTGATCCGGAGACCGCGGCTCAGCCCGCTCCTGCAGGATCATGACGGCACGCCGCACACGGCGCTCCGCAGCTCCCGACCTGAGCTTCGAGAGGTCCTTCGCCGTCGACGGACACCGGTACATCGCCGGCTGCGACGAGGTGGGTCGCGGAGCCCTGGCCGGGCCGGTGTCGGTCGGCATCGTCGTCGTCGACCTTGACGCGGCGGCCGGCCTCCGCGGAGTGCGCGACAGCAAGCTCCTCCTGCCCGCGGAGCGCGAGGCCCTCGTGCCGCGCATCCGCCGCTGGTCCGTCGCATCCGCCGTCGGCCATGCCTCGGCGGCCGAGATCGACGCACACGGCCTCATGGCCGCCCTGCGTGCCGCCGGCAGCCGGGCCTGGTCCGCTGTCCTCGGGACCGTGACGCCCGACGCGGTCATCCTGGACGGGAACCACGACTGGCTGTCCGCCCGGTCGCAGGGCGCGCTGTTCGAGACCGACGGCGACGGGGCGGTCCCCGTGGAACCGGCGGGCTGCACCGCGCCGGTGAGCACCCGGATCAAGGCGGACCTGAAGTGCCTGAGCGTCGCGGCCGCGAGCGTGCTCGCGAAAGTCGAACGGGACGCGCTGATGGTCTCCCTGGCCGCCTCCTACCCTGCCTTCGGCTGGGACGGGAACAAGGGGTACGCGACACACGCGCATCGCGCGGCGATCGACGCCACGGGTGCCAGCGAGTATCACCGAAAGAGCTGGCGCCTGGGAAGCCAGGACAGGCCCGACATGCTACGCGGAGAAAGTGGGGGATGATTGTCGGATGAGTGCCGAGGATCTTGAGAACTACGAAACCGACATGGAGCTCCAGCTCTACCGCGAGTACCGGGACGTCGTCGGGCTCTTCAGCTACGTCGTCGAGACCGAGCGCCGGTTCTACCTGGCGAACAACGTGGATCTGCAGGCCCGTTCCGCCGACGGCGAGGTCTACTTCGACCTGACCCTTCAGGACGCCTGGGTCTGGGACGTCTATCGCTCCGCTCGCTTCGTCAAGAACGTCCGTGTCATCACGTTCAAGGACGTCAACGTCGAGGAACTCTCGAAGTCCGACGACATCGCGCTGCCGAAGGACGGCACCCTGGGCAACTAGGGGCCGCGGGGTCGCTTCCGGGCGGCACTGGCCCGACGCGCGCTACGGCGTCGGGCTGTCGTCCGTTCCGCCGTAGGGATAGGCGTCGTCGCCATCGAGCGGCACGTCCGCCGCCTGCTCGAGGCGGTCCGCTTCCGACCCGCCCGTTCCCTCACCGGCGATACCGCCGGTCCCTGGCGTGTCCGCGGGCGGCACGACCGTTCCCTGCTCCTGCAGGTCGGCTTCCGACCCGCCCGTGCCTCCGGCGGTCCCGCCGCCTCCGGCATCGCCGGACGGCCCGGTGTTCCCCTGTTCCTGCAGGTCGGCCTCGGTGCCGCTGGGCAGGATGTCGCTTGTCTCTGACACTGTGTCCTCCGTTGCGATTCTCGGCAGGCTGGCCGGCGTCTGGTCGACGTCGCTATCGTCCACGCTACGAGCACAGGCGGAGCGACTGCCACCGAAATCTTTCTGCACGACCGCGGCAGGCGCCGTCCGGCGGAGCGGGCTCGATACTGCAGCTCGCCCCCTGGCCCCCGGCCGGCGTTGTCCACATAGGCACTCCCAACCGCTTGCCCTCACCTCCGCCCCCTGCAGGCTTGGGGGAGGAGGTGAGCGCCATGTTGGCAAAGGATCATTTGGGGCGTCGCGGGGAAGCGACGGCCGCGGTCTACCTGGAACGGGCAGGGCTGAGGATCGTGGATCGTAACTGGCGGTGTGCGACGGGGGAGATCGACCTCGTGGCGATCGAGGGATCCACCCTCGTGATCGTCGAGGTCAAGACGCGCAGTTCGGACGACTTCGGGCAGCCGCTGGAAGCCATCACCGCAAGCAAGCTCGAGAGGCTGTACCTCCTGGCGTCGAAGTGGGCGCGGGCGCACAACCTGCGCTTCAGCGGCTTCCGGATCGACGCCGTCGGCGTGCTCGACGACGGATCGGGCACGCCGCGCATCGAGCACGTGCGGGCGGTGATCTGATGGCGCTCGGCCGGACCTACGCGGTGTCCCTCGTCGGGATGAACGGGCACGTCATCGAGGTCGAGGCGGACATCGGGCAGACACTCCCGGCCTTCGTGCTCCTCGGCCTGCCCGACGCATCGCTCACCGAGGCCAAGGACCGGATCAGGGCGGCTGCCCGGAATGCCGGCGTGCCGCTCAGTCGCCGGAAGATCACGGTGAACCTCATCCCGGCGTCGCTGCCCAAGCGCGGCTCCGCCTTCGATCTCGCCATCGTCATGTCTGCCCTGGCGGCGGCGGGAGACGTGCGAGGCTGCGGAGCCACGGTCTTCATCGCAGAGCTGGGGCTCGACGGCCGGCTCCGGCCAGTCCGGGGGGTGCTGCCCGCGGTGATGGCGGCGGTGGAGGCCGGGCACTGCCGGATCGTCGTCGCGGAGGAGAACGCGGCCGAGGCCGCACTCGTACCGGCGGCCGACGTCCGGTCGTTCCGCACACTCGGAGAAGTAGCCCTTGCTTTCGGTGCGGACGGTGCGCACGTGGTGCTCGCCGACCCCCCGGCGGAAAGCGGGACCGTGCTACCGGAAGCCCGGACAGGACCGACGAGGGACCTGTCGGACATCGCGGGCCAGCAGGAGGCGAGATTCGCTCTGGAGATCGCAGCTGCAGGAGCACACCACCTGCTCATGGTGGGACCGCCCGGGGCAGGGAAGACCATGCTCGCAGAACGACTACCCGGCATCCTTCCCGACCTCGACGACGACCACGCGATGGAGGTCACCGCGATCCACAGCCTCAGCGGTGAACGGCTCTGCTCGGAACTGGTCCGGAAGCCGCCGTTCGAGAGCCCGCACCACACGGCGACTCCGGCGTCCATCATCGGCGGCGGTAGCGGTATCCCGAGGCCCGGTGCCGCCTCGCGGGCGCATCGCGGGATCCTGTTCCTCGACGAGGCGCCGGAGTACGAGCGCCGTGTCCTGGAGGCCTTGCGCGAGCCACTGGAGAGTGGCCGGCTCGTCCTGCACCGGGCATCGGGTACGGCGTCCTATCCAGCCCGGTTCCAGCTCGTCCTCGCGCTGAATCCCTGTCCCTGCGGACTCGCCAGTGGCAAGGGCATGGACTGCGTCTGCACCGCGCAGCAGCGTCGGCGGTATTTCAATCGTCTCTCGGGGCCGCTGCTCGACCGGGTCGACCTGCAACTGGCGGTTCAGAGGGTGAGCCTCGCGGATTACGTCGACGAACGGTCCTCCGAGACGTCAGCAGTCGTAGCGGCCCGGGTGGCAGTGGCCAGGGCAGCTCAACGGGTGAGGTTGCGGCAGTGGAACTACGCCACCAACTCCGAGGTCCAGGGACGGGTCCTCCGCGGCGAGCTCGCCCTGCCGAGGGCCGTCACGGCGTCACTGGACAAGGCGCTGGAGAGGAACCTCGTGAGCGCACGCGGCTGGGATCGGGTCCTCCGGGTCGCCTGGACCATCGCGGATCTGGCGGGGCGTCCACGGCCGGATGCCGACGACGTCGTCACGGCGCTCGGGTTCCGCCTCCAGGAGCGTGCTGCATGAACGTGGTTCCGATGAACGCCACCGTGGCACGAGCTGCACTGTCACGGCTCTTCGAACCGTCGGACACCGTGGGTCTGGGGCTGGTGTCCCTCGTCGGTCCCGTCGACGGCCTGCGCATCGTCCGCCGCGACATCGATGCGGGTGGCGAGATGCGGCAACGCCTGCGGGAGCTCCTGGGTATGACAGGCGGGCGTCGCGATCCCCTTGATGAAGGGCTGGCCCGCTGGGCTCCCCGCCTCCGGGACCTCGCCCCGGAACGCGACCTCACGACCCTGGCTCGGTTGGGCGGGCGGTTGCTCATTCCCGAGTGCGAGGAGTGGCCGGAAGCGCTGAACGACCTGCAGGAGGCGGCTCCGCTGTGTCTCTGGGTCCGGGGCGCCCACGAGATCCCGCGGGTCAATCGGATGGTGTCGATCGTCGGCTCACGCGACAGTACGAGCTACGGGTCGTCGGTCACGACAGACCTCGCATCCGGTCTCTCCGCCCGTGGCTTCTCCGTGGTGTCGGGAGGCGCCTACGGCATCGATGCGCAAGCCCACAGGGCTGCTCTCGCCAGCGCGCCGGGAGACGAGTCGCCACCCACGGTCGGAGTGTTGGCCTGCGGCGTCGACCGGTACTATCCGGCGGGCAACGAGGAACTGCTCCGGACCATCGTGGACAGGGGGCTCCTGATCTCGGAGGTCCCACCCGGGAGTTCACCGACCAGGTGGAGGTTCCTGCAGCGGAACCGACTGATCGCGGCGCTGAGCGCGGTCACGGTCGTCGTCGAGGCACGCTGGCGTTCAGGCGCACTCAACACCGCGCACCACGCCGCCGGCCTCGGCCGCCCCGTCGGTGCCGTCCCGGGATCCGTCTACTCCGCCAACTCTGCCGGTTGCCACCGTCTCCTCCGGGACGGCACCGCGGTGTGTGTGGCGGACGCCGCGGACGTGGCAGAACTCGCCGGGCCACTGGGCAGCGAGCCGGCGGGGGACCAGGCCCGGGAGGCGGACGTCCGCTCGCGGGAGCAGGACGGCCTCACGATTCCGGACCTCCTGTTGTTCGACGCACTTCCCGTGCGGTCCTCGACGACGGTGGACAAGCTGTCGGTCGTCGCCGGACTCGCCACGCGGGACGTCATCACCGGACTGGCGCGCCTCGAACTCGCCGGCCTCGCCATGAGGACCGGTGAGGGATGGCGCCGCGGGAAGAGCTGACGACGGGACCGTCCGGCGGTGCGTCGGCGTACGGCCGCCCACCCGATGTGCAGGCCGCCGCATCCCCCGTTCGCGGTTCGGGACCAGCCCGAGGGGACGACTCCCACCGGAACGGGAACCAGAACCGGACGGTCGAGGGTCTCCCGGCCCGGGACGGCCCTTGCCCACCCCAGCCCGCCCGCGCCCCATCCGTCACCAGGAGGACGACAATGATCAGCAACCGACGGCCCGCGCCAGTGGACGCGCGATGGCACATCGAGGTTCCATCGCCCATCGGCCCGCTTCGGCTCGTGGCCGGTGCCGCCGGAGTCGTGGGCCTGTATCACGGGGAGCATGACCCTGCTCCGACGGAAGCCCGGCTGGGTCGGCGGGTGCCCGGCCCGGGCCCCGATATCGGCAGGTCCGCTGAAGGACCTGGGGCCGGGTCGGTCGAAGGACCGGGACCGGGAGCGGAGCCGGGTGACGGTCCGGGAGCGGACGCTTCCGTGGACCCGTCGGCCCCGGCCGTCACGGTGCTGGAGCAGGCAGGCGCAGAACTCGGAGAGTACTTCGCGGGAACACGGCAGGTCTTCGAGGTCCCCGTCGATGTCCGGGGCACGCCCTTCCAGCTGGCCGTCTGGGCCGCCCTGAGTTCGATACCCTACGGAGAGCGCCGCAGCTATCGCGACATCGCCGAGCAGCTCGGCAACCCGAGGATGGGGCGGGCGATCGGAGCAGCCGTGAGGAGCAATCCCGTCTCGATCATCGTTCCCGGGCACCGCGTCGTCAGCAGCACCGGCGCCGTCGTCGGTTACGCTGCGGGGACCGGGACGAAGACATGGCTCCTCGACCTGGAACTGAGCCATCGGTCCCGGCAATGATTCCCTGATCGAGGCATCAGTACGTTGCTGCGGGATCGGCGGGCCCGTGGCCTGCAGCACGGCCGCGGACGGGGCGTGGATACTGGTACCGGAGGGAACATGACGGACGCAGAGGCACCGCTGGGCAGCGCATTCGGTGAGGACGTGCGGAGGTTCGAGGATTACCTGACCCGGGAGCGCAATCGTTCCGCGCACACGGTCCGGGCGTACCGGAAGGACCTGGAGCTCTTCCTCCTCCACGCTGCCCGGTCGGGGGTCTCCGCGCTGGCAGGGCTGGAACTGCGCCATTTCCGGGCCTGGCTCGGAGCGCTCGACGAGGCCGGCCTCTCGCGCTCCACGATCGCCCGACGGGCCGCATCCGTACGGTCCTTCATGGACTGGGCTGTCCGGGAGGAGCTGATACCCGTGAACCCGGCACTCCGGCTGCGCGCGCCGAAGCGGAACAGCGCCCTGCCTGCGGTGCTCAGCCAGTCCCAGGCGGGTGCGCTGCTCGACGGGTTGGATGAGAGTACGCGGCAGGGGGATCCGTATGAGCTCCAGCGGAGAGCGATGCTCGAGCTGCTCTACGCCACCGGGGTCCGCGTCGGCGAACTCGTCGGTCTCGACATCGACGACGTCGATACCGATCGCCGCACCCTGGTGGTGCTGGGTAAGGGCTCCAAGGAACGCACGGTGCCGTACGGGGTGCCGGCGGCGCACGCGCTGGACGACTGGCTGCGGCGCGGGAGACCGCAGTGGGCGTCGGACAGGAGCGGGCCCGCACTGTTCCTCGGGCGTCGCGGTGGACGCATCGATCAACGGACGGTCCGTACCCAGGTCAAGGGAGCGCTCGACGCGCTCGGAGATTCCGCCGCACGCGGTCCGCACGCACTGAGGCACACTGCTGCCACCCACCTGCTCGACGGCGGTGCGGACCTCCGGGCCGTCCAGGAACTCCTCGGACACTCCAGTCTCGCCACCACGCAGCTCTACACCCATGTATCGGTGGACCGTCTGCGGCGGAGCTACGAGCAGGCTCATCCGAGGGCGTGAGCCGGCGGGAGCATCCCGGGCGCTGCCGGCCCGCGGAGACTCGAATGGCAGCCCGGTAGTTACAGTGGCGGAATTCACGCCATTCGTGCACAATGAGCAGTAGTCAAATCGAACCTGCATGATATGCGGGCGGGTCTCGCAAGGCTCTGGCACATCCGTTGCAGTTTCATCAGCCATTGAAGGTCGTTGGGGAAGACGTACCTACAGCTATGGAGGATGGAATGTCTGTTGTGATGGCGCGCGGTGTTTTGTACGTGCACTCTGCCCCTACTGCTCTGTGCCCTCATGTCGAATGGGCCATCGGCTCGGTGCTGGACAAGCGCATCGACATGGAGTGGACAGCGCAGCCTGCTGCGCCCGGAATGCTGCGCGCCGAACTGTCCTGGGTCGGCCCGCAGGGGTCCGGGGCGCAACTCGCCTCCGCCCTCCGCGGCTGGGCCCACCTCCGCTACGAGGTCACCGAGGAACAGAGCGCGGGGGCTGACGGCGGCCGCTGGTCACACACTCCCGAACTCGGGATCTTCCATGCCACCACGGACGTCCACGGCAACATCATGGTGACCGAGGACCGCATCCGCTATGCGTACGAAGCGGGAGCGGGCGATCCTGCAGCCGTCTACCACGAGCTTTCCCTCGCACTCGGGGAATCCTGGGACGAGGAACTCGAGCCCTTCCGCCATGCAGCCGAAGGCGCGCCCGTCCGGTGGCTGCACCAGGTGGGCTGACGTACGACGACAGCCGCCGCACGGGGCCTTCCCATAGCCGGGCCCGGTGATCCGCACTCTCGGCGGTCTGCAGCAGTCACACGAAAGGCGCCACCATCCGGTGGCGCCTTTCGTATGCCAGGTCCTCGCGGATCAGACGCTGCGCAGCACGATGACGGCGTTGTGGCCGCCGAATCCGAACGAGTTGCTCAGGGCGACGATGTCGCCCGAGGGCAGGTCGCGGGGACCGGTGACGACGTCGAGGGGGATCTCGGGGTCCTGGTCGTCCAGGTTGATCGTGACGGGCGCCCTGCGGTCGTGGATGGCGAGCACGGTCATGACCGCCTCGACGGCGCCGGACGCCCCGAGGAGGTGGCCGGTCTGCGATTTGGTCGCGGACACCGCCACCTGGTCCGTGTGGGCTCCGAGGGCGGCCTTCAGGGCGGTGTACTCGGGCTTGTCGCCGACGGGGGTGGACGTCGCGTGGGCATTGACGTGGACCACGTCCTCGGCCTGGGCGCGCGCGTCGAAGAGAGCGGCCTTGAGCGCGCGTGTCGCTCCGAGTCCCTGGGGATCGGGGGCCGTGATGTGGTACGCGTCCGCCGTGACGGAGGTGCCGGCCAGTTCGGCGTAGATCCTGGCACCGCGGGCGAGTGCATGCTCCTCCGCCTCGATGACGAGGGCCCCGGCGCCCTCACCCATCACGAAACCGTCCCGGTTCCTGTCGTACGGGCGCGAGGCGAGCTCCGGCTCGTCGTTCCGCCGCGACAGCGCCTGCATGGACGCGAAGGCGGCGATGGGCATCGGGTGGATCGCGGCTTCGGCGCCGCCGCACACCACGACGTCCGCCTTCCCGGACCGGATGAGTTCGAGGCCCTGGTGGAGGGCTTCGGTCCCCGAGGCACACGCGGACACGGGAGTGTGGGCGCCGGCGCGAGCGCCGAGGTCCAGGCTCACGGCGGCGGCCGGCCCGTTGGGCATGAGCATCGGCACCGTCATGGGGAGGACACGTCGGGGGCCCTTCTCGCGCAGCGTGTCCCAGGCGTCGAGCAGGGTCCAGACGCCGCCGATGCCTGTGGCGAAGGCCACCGCGAGGCGATCCTTGTCGACCTCCTCGATGCCGGAGTCGCGCCAGGCCTCGCGGGCGGCGACGACGGCGAACTGCGTCGACGGGTCCATGCGCTTGGCCTCGACCCGGGACAGCACCTCCGACGCCGGCGTGGCGATCTGGGCGGCGAAGGTCACCGGCAGTTCGAACTTCTGGACCCAGTCGGCCTCGATGGTCCGCGCGCCCGAGACTCCCTTGAGGGAGTTGGCCCACATGGTGGGGACATCCCCGCCGATGGGGGTGGTTGCACCGAGTCCGGTGATGACGACTTTGCGTGGCATGGTCACTCTTTCGAAGCTGTGGCGAGCGCCGGCTGGACCGGGGCGAGGGGATGACGACTACGGCCGCCCACGGCGGGAACGCCGGGAGCGGCCGCAGCGCTGGGAACGGCAGGAACTAGGCCTGCGCTCCTGCGATGAAGGTGACGGCGTCGCCGACGGTCTTCAGGTTCTTGACCTCTTCGTCGGGGATGCGCACGCCGAACTTCTCCTCGGCGTTGACGACGATGGTCATCATCGAGATGGAATCGATGTCGAGGTCGTCCGTGAAGGACTTGTCCATCTCGACGGACTCGGGGGCGAGGCCCGTCTCTTCGTTGACGATTTCGGCCAGGCCGGCCAGGATTTCTTCGTTGTTAGCCATGGTGGCTCCTTTTCTGTTGGTGCCGGTGCACCGGCGGGATGTTCAGGCCGCACTGTCGCTGCCTGGGCTTGGAAACTAGGGAAGGACCACGACCTGCGCCCCGAAGACGAGGCCCGCGCCGAAACCGATCTGGAGTGCGAGCTTGCCGCTGAGCGAGGGCTGTTCCTTGAGCGTCCGGTGCATGGCCAGGGGGATCGAGGCCGCCGAGGTGTTGCCGGCGTCCACGATGTCCCGCGCCACGTGGACGTGGTCCGGCAGCTTGAGCTGCTTCACCATCTCATCGATGATACGGATGTTGGCCTGGTGGGGGAGGAACACCGCGAGGTCGTCGGCCGTGACGCCTGCGGCATCGAGGGCGCGCTGCGCGACCTTCGCCATCTCCCAGACCGCCCAACGGAAGACCGTCGGTCCGTCCTGGCGCATGGTCGGCCAGAGGTCCTCGCGGCCCGCGTCGACGTCGTCCTCGCGCTCGGTGTCGGTCGCGACGGCGCCGATCGCATAGTCGCGCACGTCCAGCAGCGAGCGCGTCATGCGGATGGACTCGTGCTTGCTGCCGTCCGATCCCCACACCGAGGGTCCGATGCCGGCGGAATCGCCGGGCCCGATGACGACGGCGCCCGCACCGTCGCCGAGCAGGAACGAGATGGTGCGGTCGGAGTTGTCGATGAAGTCGGACAGCTTCTCCACGCCGACGACCAGGACGTAGTCGGCTGTTCCGGCGTGCACGAGGGCGTCTCCCTGCGCGATGCCGTAGCAGTAGCCCGCGCAGGCGGCGGAGATGTCGTAGGCGGGCGCGGGTGTCGCTCCGAGCCGGTCGGTCAGCTGTGCCGCGGCGGAGGGGGTGGCGTACGGGTGCGTGACCGTGGAGACCAGGACGGCACCGAGCTGGGAGGCCTCGATGCCTGCCGCCTCAAGGGCTTCCCGGGAGGCTGCCTCTGCCATGTCGATGACGCTGACGTCGCGGGGAGCGCGGTGCCGCGTGACGATCCCGGTGCGCTGCCGGATCCACTCGTCGGAGGAGTCGATCCACTGGCACACGTCGTCATTGGTGACGATGATCTCGGGCCGGTACGCGCCGACGCCGAGGATGCGCGTGTGCTCGCGGAGGGGGGCTTGCTTGATGGCGGTGATGCTCACTGGGGTCCTTCTGGAGTAAGGGAGGGATCGAGGTCGGTGGTGCGCGAGTGCTCCCCGATGAAGCTGCGCGCGGCGTCCAGGTCCTCGGGAGATTTTACGGCGAGCGTGGCCGTACCCCGCATTCCCCGCTTGGCGAGGCCCGTGAGTGTTCCCGCGGGCGACAACTCGATCATGCCGGTGACACCCATCGCCTGCATGGATTCCATGCAGAGATCCCAGCGCACGGGCCGCGACACCTGGGCGATCAGGCTGTCGAGGTTCCCCTCGCCGGTGGCGACGGTCCTGCCGTCATAGTTGGACATGAGGGTGGCGACGGGGTCGGCCGGTGCCAGGGTGGGCCGCAGAAGCTCGAGGGCCGTGACGGCGGGGGACATGTGGTCGGTGTGGAATGCTCCGGCCACCTTCAGCGCGATGACGCGGGACTTCGCAGGAGGGTTCTCCGACAGTTCGGCGAGCTGCTCCATGGTCCCCGCTGCCACCACCTGACCGCCGCCGTTCGCGTTCGCCGCGGTGAGGCCGAGCTCGGCGAGCCGTGCGGCGACGTCGTCGGGATCCCCGCCCAGTACCGCGCTCATGCCCGTCGGTGTCGCCGCTGCAGCATCCGCCATGGCGGTGGCGCGGACGCGGACGAAGGCGACGGCGTCGGTCTCGGTGAGCGCTCCGGCGATGGCGGAGGCCGTCAGTTCTCCGACGGAATGTCCCGCGACCACGGTTGCCGCCGTCAGGGGGTGGTGCGCGAGGAGGAGGCGGGCCGTCACGAGCCCGGCAGCGACGATGAGCGGTTGGGCGACCGCGGTGTCCTTGATGGTCTCCTCGTCCGAGACGGTGCCGTGCCGGACGAGGTCAGAGCCGGCGCGGTCGCTGAGCTCCTCGAGGTGCTCCCGTACTCCCGGTAGGTCGAGCCAGGGGCTCAGGAAGCCCGGGGTCTGTGAGCCCTGTCCGGGGCAGGCGATTGCAAGCACTGTTCCAGCTTTCCAAATCGGTGGAGCATTATCGGGTGTTCGGCTGAACCAAGCTGGCTGTGCGTCTTTGTAGGAAGTCTACAAGGAGGCCGGGCGTGCGGCGACGAGGGCCGCAGCCTTGCCGGCTCCGCCCGAGCGCGGCCGGCGTCCGGGTCCCGTCGCCGTCGAACCGTTCGCGGGCGGGGGCTGGGCCGGCGTCTCGGCCAGCCGTCCGACCACCAGGGCCGTCTGGAGCACGTAGGCCTCGCGGGGGATCAGCGGGTCCCAGCCGGTCACGTCGCACACGCGGCGGAGGCGGTACCGGACGGTGTTCGCGTGCACGAAGAGGGACCTGGAGGTGGCCTCCAGGGAGTGCCCGAGGGTCAGGTAGGCAGACAGCGTCTGCTCCAGCCCGTTGGACGCCGCCAGGAGCGGCCGGTAGATGGTCCGCACCAGCGCACGCCGCGCGGTGTCGTCTCCGGACATCACCCGCTCCGGCCACAGGTCCTCCGACGAGACGGGGCGTGGCGCCCCGGGCCAGGCCCGGGCGGCGGTGAGCCCGGCGAAGGCAGCCTGCGCCGAACTGCTCGCCGCCACGAGCGACTCCGCCTCCGGACCGAACACGACCGCGCCGGCGCCGAAGAGTTCGCTGATCCTCGGGTAGGCCTTGGCGGCGTCCCGCACGCCGCCCAGCACCAGGATGAGCCGCTCGCCCTGGATCCCGACGAGGACATCCTCCGCGAGCCGGCCCGTGACGCGGCGGAGCTCATTGAGGAAGCCGGCGTTGGGTTCGGAGGGTGCGCTGCCGACCATGACGGTGATCCTCGCCTGGGACTTCCACCCGACGGCGGCGATGCGCGAGCGGAGCGCATCCGAACTCTCGCCCCGGAGGATGGCGTCGACGACGAGCGCCTCGAGGCGGGTGTCCCAGGATCCGCGGGTCTCGGCAGCCCGGGCGTACACGTCCGCGGCGGCGAAGGCGACCTCCCGCGAATACCGGAGCACGGCCTCCCGGAGGGGCGCCTGATCGGCCGCCGGAGCGAGGAACGGCACGTGGTCCTCGACGACCTGCACCACCACGCGGATGAGCTGCAGGGCCTTCTGCAGGCTGATGGAGCGCGTGAGTTCCGTGGGTGCCGTGCCGAAGACGTCGCTCAGCACCCACGCGGGGGAGACGGGCTTCTGGTACCAGTTCACGAAGGACGCGATCCCCTTCTGGGCCACCATGCCGAGTGCAGAGCGCTCGTCGGGGCGGAGCCCCCGGTACCAGGGCAGGTCCGCATCCAGTTGCTTGAGGGTCGCGGTCGACAGGGAGCCGATCGTGGCGCGCAGCTTGTCAAGGGTGGCTGGATCCGGCGGGGCTGCACCTGCGTTGGTCGCTCCGGCCGTGCTCGTCGCGCTACCGGCGACATGTTCGGGCTGCGGCATCCTCCGAGCATACGGTTTCGGTGCTGCCGCTTCCATTTGTGTGAAGGCTACAAAAAAGGGCGACGTCGGGAGCAGCATGAGTGCTGCTCCCGACGTCGCCCTCCGCAGGGGCTGCGGACCCTAGGAGTCGCCGCCCGCGTTGCCCGTGGTTCCGGCGTTCACATCGAGCAGGCGGTACTTCTCGATCGCCTCCTTGGGCGCGTTCGCGTCGACCTCGCCGCGGCGGGCGAGCATCTCGAGCGACCGCACGACGACGGAGTGGCTGTCGATCTTGAAGAACCGGCGTGCTGCCGCGCGGGTGTCCGAGAAGCCGAAGCCGTCGGCTCCGAGGGTCGCGAACTCGTTCGGCAGGAACTGGCGGATCTGGTCGGGCACGGCCTTCATGAAGTCGGAGACCGCCACGATCGGACCCGTCGCGCCTTCCAGCTGCTGGGTGACGAACGGCTTGCGTGCATCGGCTCCGGGGTTTAGGAAGGCTTCCTCCTCGGCCTCGAGGCCGTCGCGGCGCAGTTCGTTCCAGGACGTCACGGACCAGACGTCCGCCGAGACGCCCCAGTCCTTGGCGAGCAGCTTCTGCGCTTCGAGTGCCCAGGGAACAGCGACCCCGGAGGCGAGCAGTTGAGTGCGCGGTCCGTCCACCTTGGCGGGCTTCAGCAGGTAGATGCCCTTGAGCAGGCCCTCGACGTCCAGTTCCTCCGGCTCCGCCGGCTGCACGAAGGGCTCGTTGTACAGGGTGATGTAGTACATGACGTTGCGGAAGGACTCCGGCTTGTCACCGATGTCCCCGTACATCCTGTTGAGCCCGTCACGGACGATGTGCCCGATCTCGTATCCGAACGCGGGGTCGTAGGTGATGACGGCCGGGTTCGTCGACGCGAGGATCGGCGAGTGGCCGTCGGCGTGCTGCAGGCCCTCACCGGTCAGGGTGGTACGGCCGGCGGTCGCACCCATGATGAAGCCTCGTGCCATCTGGTCCGCGGCGGCCCAGATCGAGTCACCCGTGCGCTGGAACCCGAACATCGAGTAGAAGACGTAGATCGGGATGAGCGGCTGGCCCTGGGTGGCGTACGCCGTGCCGGCCGCCGTGAAGGCCGCCATCGATCCCGCCTCGTTGATGCCCGCGTGCAGGATCTGGCCCTCAATGGACTCCTTGTACGCGAGGACCAGGTCGCGGTCCACGGACAGGTAGTTCTGGCCCTTGGGGTTGTAGATCTTCGCCGTCGGGAAGAACGAGTCCATGCCGAAGGTCCGCGCCTCGTCCGGGATGATCGGCGCGATCCGGTGGCCGAACTCCTTGTCGCGCATGAGGTCCTTGAGGATGCGGACGAACGCCATGGTGGTCGCGGCCATCTGCTTGCCGGAACCGCGCTTCGCCATCTCGTACGCCTTGTCGCCCGGCAGGACGATCTCGGCGTGCTGGGTGCGGCGCTCCGGCACGAAGCCGCCGAGTTCGCGGCGGCGCTCCAGCATGTACTTGATCTCGGGAGCGTCGGCGCCCGGGTGGTAGTACGGCGCGTTGTACAGGTCGTCGTCGATCTGCTCGTCGGTGACGGGGATCCGCAGGTGGTCGCGGAACGCCTTCAGGTCCGCGTTCGTCAGCTTCTTCATCTGGTGGGTCGCGTTGCGGCCCTCGAAGTGCGGACCCAAGCCGTAGCCCTTGACGGTCTTCGCGAGGATGACGGTCGGCTTGCCCTTGAACTCGGTCGCGGCCTTGTACGCGGCGTAGACCTTCCGGTAGTCGTGCCCGCCGCGCTTGAGCTTCCAGATCTCGGCGTCGGACAGGTCCTCGACCATGGCCTTGGTCTGGGGGGACTTGCCGAAGAAGTGGTCACGCACGAAGCCGCCGGACTCCGCCTTGTACGTCTGGTAGTCGCCGTCGGGCGTCTGGTTCATGATGTCGACCAGCGCGCCGTCCTGGTCCTTGGACAGCAGCGAGTCCCACTCGCGGCCCCAGACGACCTTGATGACGTTCCAGCCCGCGCCGCGGAAGAACGCCTCGAGCTCCTGCATGATCTTGCCGTTGCCGCGGACGGGCCCGTCCAGGCGCTGCAGGTTGCAGTTGATGACGAAGTTCAGGTTGTCGAGGTTCTCGTTGGCCGCGAGCTGGAGCAGGCCCCGCGATTCGGGCTCGTCCATCTCGCCGTCGCCGAGGAAGGCCCAGACCTGCTGCTCGGAGGTGTCCTTCATGCCGCGGTTGTGCAGGTAGCGGTTGGACTGCGCCTGGTAGATGGCGTTCATGGGCCCGATGCCCATGGAGACGGTGGGGAACTCCCAGAACTTCGGCATGAGCCGGGGGTGCGGATAGGAGGACAGCGCATGGCCCTCCTTCGACTTCTCCTGGCGGAATCCGTCGAGGTCCTCCTCCGTGAGGCGACCCTCGAGGTAGGCGCGCGCGTACATGCCGGGGGAGGCGTGCCCCTGGAAGAACACCTGGTCGCCACCGCTCGGGTGGTCCTTGCCCTTGAAGAAGTGGTTGAAGCCGACCTCGTAGAGCGTCGCCGCGCCCGCGTAGGTCGAGATGTGGCCGCCGACGCCGATCTCCGGGCGCTGCGCGCGGTGCACCATGACGGCGGCGTTCCAGCGCATCCATGCGCGGTACTTCCGCTCGATCTCCTCGTCGCCCGGGAACTCGGCTTCCTGGTCGGCGGGGATGGTGTTGACGTAGTCCGTCGTCGTGACCATGGGCACGCCCACGGACTGGGCACCGGCACGCTGGAGGAGCGAACGCATGATGTACTGCGCGCGCTCGGTGCCCTGGGTGCGGATCAGCTGGTCGAGGGATTCGATCCACTCCGCGGTCTCCTCGGGATCGCCGTCGGGCTTGCCGACGGTCAGACCGCTCAGAATATCCGCCGTACCTTGTTCTACAGCCACGCGATATCTCTCCACTTCCACAGATCTTGTCTGTGTCGCTTTATGCCTGCGCACGGCTCGTGGGCCCTCGCAGAGATGCATGCTCGGCCGACAGGCGTTAGCTCCGCGGCCATATACCGATTCACTCTATCGTCGCCGTGCCTTCGATGCGTAGCGGGAGCAGGGCGGCCGCACAGATTACGCCGAGGGCTTGAACACACCTGCCCGCACGCCCTGCACGCGCAGGTCACCGCCACCGGAGGCCGAATTCGCCGTACTGGCTTGATGCGTGGCGTATAAAGGTGTTGGCTGGTAGCAATGAATATCTATACGAGGGCACGTCAGGTGACGGTGCCGTCTTTCCAGGAGGAGCTAAGTGAGCGAGGCTGAAGCCGCCACTGCGGTCGACGTGGCAGGCAAGTTGGGTTTCAAGGGCGGAGACCTTGTTCAGGAACTCGGTTACGACGACGACGTCGACTTCGACTTCCGGGAGAACCTGGAGGACGGCGTCGGCTCGGAGCTGCTCACGGAGGATGACCAGGATGTCGTCGACGGCGTGATCCTGTGGTGGCGCGCCGGTGACGGTGACCTCGTCGACGCGCTCGTGGATGCCCTGACGTCCCTCGGGGCCGGCGGCGTGGTCTGGCTCCTCACCCCCAAGTCCGGCCGGCCGGGCTACGTGTCTCCCGCCGATGTGCAGGAAGCCGCACCGACCGCCGGTCTGCACTCGACGTCGTCGGCAGGTGTCTCGAAGGAATGGTCCGCGACCCGGCTCGTCAGCCGTCGGAAGCAGTAGCCTTGCCGCTCGAGGTCGGATCCGTCGCCCCCGCGTTCGCCCTTGCGAACCAGTTCGGTGAGACCGTGCGCAGCGACTCGCTGGTCGGTGGCGCCGTCATCGTCTTCTTCCCGTTCGCCTTCTCGCGCGTCTGCACCGACGAGCTCGGCCAGCTGCGGGACAACCTCGATGTGTTCGATGCCGCGGGCGTCAGCCTCGTGGCGATCTCCGTGGACCACAAATACACCCTCCGCGCGTTCGCCGATGCCAACGACATCTCCTTCGACCTCCTCGCCGACTTCTGGCCGCACGGCTCCGTGACGCGGTCCTATGACGCCTTCGACGACGTCCACGGCTATGCCGAGCGCGTCAGCTACGTCCTGGACGGCTCCGGGACGGTACGCGCCGTCGTCTCGTCCCCCCACGGGCAGGGACGGCCCATGGCCGACTACGCCACGGCCCTGAGCTCGGTCGAAGCCGCGCTGTGACCTCCCCCGGCGAGGGGGGAGGCCGACGGGCCGACCTCCCCGGACCGGAGTCCAACCCTCGGCTCGGGCTGACCGGTTTCGTGAGCGCCACCCCGTCCGCGGGTCTCGCGCCCCTGCCGCCTGAGGATCTGGAGCTCCTCGACCGGGCTCTCGCCCTGCTCCGCGGCCTCCGGCTCGCGGTGCTCACAGGAGCGGGACTGAGCACGGACTCGGGTATCCCCGACTACCGCGGCCCACAGTCGGTCCCGCGCAATCCGATGACCTACCAGCAGTTCGTCGGCGACGAGGCCCTCAGGCGCCGGTACTGGGCGCGCAACCACGTGGGCTGGCGACATCTCCGACGGGCGGATCCGAATGCCGGGCACGCTGCCGTTGCACGGCTGGAGCAGCGGGGACTGCTGACCGGACTGATCACGCAGAACGTCGACAGGCTCCACTCGTCCGCCGGAAGCACCGACGTGATCGACCTGCACGGGACGTTCGATCGCGTCGTGTGCCTGCGGTGCTCCTCGACCTTCCCGCGGTCCCGGATCGCCGAGATCCTCGAGGCGCTCAATCCGGGCTACCTCGAGCGCGAGTCCGATGCCGGCGATGTGGCCCCGGACGCGGATGCCGATGTGGATGACACCGGTGATTTCGTGATGGCGCCCTGCCCGGTCTGCGGGGGGATGCTCAAGCCCGACTTCGTGTACTTCGGCGAGAACGTGCCGAAGGATCGTGTCGCCGCCGCCTACGCGATGGTCGACGCCGCCGGGGCCCTGCTGGTCGCGGGTTCCTCACTCACCGTCATGAGCGGGCTGAGGTTCGTCCGGCACGCGTTCAAGGGCGGAAAGCCCGTGGTCATCATCAACCGCGGGTGGACCCGGGGTGACGAATTCGCCGCCCTGAAGATCGAGGCCGGCGTCTCCGAGTCCCTGACGTACCTGGCCGACATGCTGCCGGACGTTCCCCGGGATTAGGTGGCGATGCAGGTCTGGAGCACGTAGTCCAGAACCGGGTTGAGTAGCGGCTACTGTGTCTGTGCCCCGCGAGCAGCACTACGTTCGTCCCATAGGTCTCTTACACGGGGTGGAACATGCGTCATTCAACACGGTCTCTCACAATCGCCCTCGCGACGGCGGCGGCAGTCGCCGCGACACCGGTCGTCCTCGAGTACTGGGGCCCGCCTCCTGCAGGGGGCACGGCGGCCGCGACGAGCGAGGTGGCCGACGTCCCGCCTCCCGGTTCGATCGATTCTCCTCCGGGTCACCCGGGCTCGGCGCGGGTCGATCAAACATCCGCCGGCGAGGAGCTCTCTGTCTTCGTGCCGGGCTTCGTTCCGCGCCCCGCTCCCGCCCCGGTGCAGGCCGAGCCTGCGCCGGTGGCACCGGGCCAGGGATCGGGCCTGCCCGGGAGGGGTACGGGTGGTCCGGGCAGCGGTATGGGCGGTGACCTGCCGCCGGAGGCCCTGCCCGATCCGCCCTACCCGCAGTGCCCCATCACGGAGGCGGGAGCGTGGTGGACCGACCCGGCCGATCCCTACACCTGCATCCCACCCGGCTCGCTGCCTTTCCACGAGCCCACGCCCCCCGGTATCCCGCCCGAACTCCTGGAACCCATCTTCGAGCAGCCCGTTCCTCCCGGTCCCGGGGAGGACTGCAGGCTCGTCGGAGCGCTGCAGTGCACGGTGACGATCATGGGCCAAGCCTATGTCGTGACCTTCGCCGACGGCAGGCCGGTCGGTGTGTCCGAAGCACGGTGACCGAACCGCGCGGACGTGCCAGGAACGAGGAAAGCCCCGCCGGAGCGGGGCTTTCCTCGTTGTTCTCGTGGGTCCTACCGGGATCGAACCGATGACATCCACGGTGTAAACGTGGCGCTCTACCAGCTGAGCTAAAGACCCGCATTCCTGCGATGCCGCGCCGCCGGCTACAGCTCGACGGGCGCCATCACGAGGAACGACTATACCGGCTCGGCGGGCTGCCGCGCCAATCGGGGTGGCGCTACTCGCCGGCCGCGAGCTGGCCGCAGGCGCCGTCGATCTCCTTGCCGCGGGTATCCCGCAGCGTGGTCGGGATGCCGGCAGCGCGGAGGCGGTTGATGAACTCGGTGGAGACGCTCTTCTCCGAAGCCGTCCAGATGGATCCCGGTGTCGGATTGAGCGGGATCGGGTTGACATGCACCCAGCCGCGCCCGCGCTGGTTGAGCTTCTTGGCCAGCAGGTCCGCACGCCAGGCGTGGTCGTTCATGTCCTTGATGAGCGCGTACTCGATACTCACCCGGCGCCCGGTGGTGCGGTAGTAGTTGTACGCCGCGTCCAGCGCCTCATCGACCTTCCAGCGCGTGTTCACGGGGATGAGCTCGTCGCGCAGCTCGTCGTCGGGGGCGTGGAGGGACAGCGCGAAGGTGACCGGCAGGGACTCCGCAGCCAGCTTGTTGATCGCCGGTACCAGGCCGACCGTGGACACGGTGATGTTCCGGGCCGACATGCCGAGGCCCTCGGGGGAGTCGTCGACGAAGCGGTGCAGCGCGGCCATCACGCGCTTGTAGTTGGCCAGGGGTTCACCCATGCCCATGAAGACGATATTGGTGACGCGGTCGGCGTCGTGCCCGCCATCGGTGCGCAGGTCTCCCAGCGCCCCCTCGGCGAGGGCCCGGTTGGCGGCGACGACCTGGTCGACGATCTCCGCCGTCGACATGTTCCGCGTCAGTCCGGCCTGGCCCGTCGCACAGAACGGGCAGTTCATGCCGCAGCCGGCCTGCGAGGACACGCACAGGGTCACGCGGCCGGGGTAGCGCATCAGGACGGACTCGACGAGCGCGCCGTCGAAGAGGCGCCAGAGGAACTTGATGGTGTCGCCGTTGTCCGTGGTCAGGCGTTTCACCTCGGTGAGCAGCGGCGGGAACATGGCCTTGACCAGTTCCTCGCGCCCGGCCTTCGGCAGGTCGCTCATGTCCGCCGGGTCCGTCGTGTAGTGCGAGAAGTAGTGCGTCGACAGCTGCTTCGCCCGGAAGCCCTGGTGCCCCAGTTCCTTCAGGCGCTCCTGGCGTTCGGCAAGCGTGAGGTCGGCGAGGTGGACCGGTGGCTGGCTGACGCGGGGCGACTTGAACTGCAGCAGTGGCCGGCCGTCGCTGGAGACGATCGGTTCGGCGCCCTCCACCTCGGGGCGCACCTGGGGGCGCGCGGAAGCGGGGGCGGGGGCGGCGGGGGTGATCGTAACGTCGGACATCCTTATCATTCTTTCACGGATCGTGCCAGCGTCCCAGCCGGGCGCGTGTCGCATGGGACACGCCGCCCCTGCGGGGAGCGGTGACATAAAACGCCGCGTGCGGCTGCGGGTGTGGCGGCGGGTGTCGGGACGGTAATAGTGTGAAAGCGACCGGATAGCCCGCGCTGCATGCGCCGGAAGCGCCGGGACATGCAGCGCCATGCATGCAGCTGACAAACGACGGAGAACACATTGAGCGCACAGATCGGCGTCACAGGCCTGGCAGTCATGGGAGCGAACCTCGCCCGGAACCTTGCCCGCAACGGGTACACGGTGGCCCTGCACAACAGGTCCATCGAGAAGACGGACGCCCTGCTGGAGAAGCACGGCGGCGACGGCGAGTTCATCCGCACCGAGACCCTGCAGGAACTCGTCGACTCCCTCGAGAAGCCGCGCCGGGTGCTGATCATGGTCAAGGCCGGCAAGCCCGTGGACTCGGTGATCGACCAGCTCACGCCGCTGCTGGAACCCGGTGACATCGTGATCGACGGCGGGAACTCCCACTACGAGGACACGCGCCGCCGCGAAGCCGCCCTGTCGAAGCACGATCTCCACTTCGTCGGCGTGGGTGTCTCGGGGGGTGAGGAGGGTGCGCTCCTGGGCCCGTCGATCATGCCGGGCGGTTCGCGCGAGTCCTACGACTCCCTCGGCCCGATGCTCGAGAAGATCTCGGCCAAGTACAACGGCGAGCCCTGCTGCCGCTGGATCGGCACCGACGGCGCCGGGCACTTCGTGAAGATGGTGCACAACGGCATCGAATACGCGGACATGCAGGTCATCGGCGAGGCGTTCGACCTCCTCCGGTCCGGGGCGGGGATCGAACCGGCGGACCAGGCGAAGATCTTCACCGACTGGAATTCGGGGACGCTGTCCTCGTTCCTGATCGAGATCACGGCCGAGGTGCTCGGCCACACCGACGCGCGCACGGGCAAGCCCTTCGTCGACGTCGTCGTGGACGCGGCGGGCCAGAAGGGGACCGGCCGCTGGACCGTCGTCTCGGCGCTGGAACTGGGGAGCCCGACGTCGGGCATCGCGGAGTCGGTGTTCGCCCGCGCGCTGTCCTCGCAGCTGGAGCAGCGGGTCCTGGCCCAGGACATCCTGCAGGGCCACGAGGGCACCGTGGACCTGCCGGAGACCTTCGTCGAGGACGTCCGGCTGGCCCTGTACGCGTCCAAGCTCGTCAGCTATGCCCAGGGCATCGACATGCTCACCGCTGCGGCGAAGGAGTACGGCTGGGAGCTCGAGCTCGACGAGATCGCCTCCCTCTGGCGTGCCGGCTGCATCATCCGGGCCGAGCTGCTCGACGACATCATGAAGGCCTACGCGGGCGAGGACCGGCCGGCGAACCTCCTGCTGGCCCCGGCCTTCGCCGAAGCGATCGCCGGCGCCGTCCCGGCCTGGCGCCGGGTCGTCTCGACCGCCGTCCAGCTGGGCATCCCCGTCCCGGTGTTCTCCGCGTCGCTGGCCTATTACGACGGCCTGCGCCGCACGCGCCTCCCGGCCGCCCTGACGCAGGGTCTGCGCGACCTCTTCGGAGCGCACACCTACAACCGTGTCGACACCGAGGGCACGTTCCACACCCTGTGGGGCGAGGACAAGTCCGAGATCGAAGCCGTCGACACCCACTGACGGACCCTTGCACGACAGAAGCCCCGGACCGCGGTCCGGGGCTTCTGTCGTCGCAGCTGGATGGTCGTTGCCGCTAGATGTAGATGGCGGGGTCCACGTACTCCGCGGGGTCGACGGCGGGCTGCGTCTCGCGCCGCGAATCGCGGTGGCGGAACGTGGCCGGGATGCCCGTCACGATCGAATCGGGAGGAGTGTCCTTCACGACGACGGCATTCGCACCGACAGCGCTGCCCGCACCGATGGTGATGGGCCCCAGCACCTTGGCTCCCGCCCCGATGGTCACGCGGTCGCCGATGGTCGGGTGGCGCTTCACCTTCTCGAGGGAGCGTCCGCCGAGGGTCACACCCTGGTAGAGCATGACGTCGTCACCGATCTCGGCGGTACCGCCGATCACGACACCCATGCCGTGGTCGATGAAGAACCGCCGGCCGATGGTCGCGGCCGGATGGATCTCGACGCCGGTGAGCGCCCGCGCGAACTGGGCGAGTGCACGGGCGGGGAAGCGCAGCTTCTCGTTCCGCCACATCCGGTGGGTCAGGCGGTGCACCCAGATGGCATGGAGCCCCGAGTACACCACGGTGTTCTCGAAGGAACCACGGGCAGCCGGATCGTGGGTGCGCGCGGTCTCGAGGTCCTCGCGCAGTCGTTCTAGAAAGCTCACCGGCTACCTTCTCGTGGCATGGTCGTGGTCGTTGGCAGGTATCAGGAGGTCGTGCGGGCGGAGTCAGCCGCGGATGTCGTCGAAGAGCACCGTGGAGATGTAGCGCTCGCCGAAATCGCACACGACGGCCACGATGAGCTTACCGGCGTTCTCGGGGCGCTTCGCGAGCTCGAGGGCGGCCCACACGATGGCTCCCGACGAGATGCCGCCGAGGATGCCCTCCTGCGTGCCGAGCGCACGGGCGATACGCACGGAGTCCTCCACCGTGGCATCCAGCACCTCGTCGTAGACCTCGCGGTCGAGGTTCTCGGGGATGAAGTTCGCGCCGAGGCCCTGGATCTTGTGGGGGCCGGGTGCGCCGCCGTTCAGGATCGGGGAATCGGCAGGCTCGACGACGACGATCTGCACTCCGGGCTTGCGCTCCTTCAGCACCTGGCCGACGCCGGTGATGGTGCCACCGGTCCCGACGCCCGCCACGAAGATGTCGACCTCGCCGTCCGTGTCCTCCCAGACCTCCTCGGCGGTGGTGGTGCGGTGGATGGCCGGGTTCGCGGCGTTGGCGAACTGCTGCGCCCAGATGGCGTTCTCGGTCGTCGCGACGATCTCCTTGGCCCGCTCGACGGCGCCGCGCATGCCCTCGGATCCGGGTGTGAGGACGATCTCGGCACCGTAGGCGCGGAGCATCACGCGACGCTCCGTGGACATGGTCTCCGGCATCGTCAGGATCACCCTGTAGCCGCGGGCGGCGCCGACCATCGCCAGGGCGATGCCCGTGTTCCCGGAGGTCCCCTCGACGATCGTCCCGCCCGGCCGGAGGGCACCGGCCTTCTCGGCGGCGTCGACGATCGCCACGCCGATCCGGTCCTTGACGCTGTTGGCAGGGTTGTAGAACTCGAGCTTGACGGCAACCTGGGCGTCGAGCCCTTCGGTCAGGCGGTTGAGGCGGACGAGGGGAGTCCGTCCCACCAGTTGTGTGACGTCGTCGTAGATCTTTGCCATGCGGGAGCCTGCCTGTTCGGAGGTGGAAGGGTTCGACGTCGGCGGGCGGTTCCGGAACCGCCCCGGGACCGACGGCGGTCAGCTTAACGGGTGGGGTGCCGTGCGCCTACGCGGCGAGCCACTGGGCGTAATATTTCCGGGCCTTGGAGAGCTTCGGGTTGATGATCACCTGGCAGTAGCCCTGCTCGGGGTGCTTCGCGTAGTAGTTCTGGTGCCAGTCCTCGGCCACGTGGAACTGCGGGAGCCTGCTGACCTCGGTGACGATCGGGTTCTTCCAGTTCTCCTGGTTGCGGCGGATCGCGTCCTCGAAGAGTTCCTTCTGCGCCGCGTCCTGGTAGTACATGACGCTCCGGTACTGTGTGCCGACGTCGTAGCCCTGGCGGTTGAGGGTGGTGGGGTCGTGGGACACGAAGAACATGTCGAGGATCACGTCCTCGGGAATAGCGGTCTCGTCGAAGCTCACCGCGACCACCTCGGCGTGCCCGGTCATTCCCGAACAGACGGAATCGTAGTCAGGGTGCTTCGTGTGGCCGCCGGTGTAGCCGGAGACGACCTCGGTCACGCCGCGAGTCTTCTGGTAAAGGGCATCGAGGCACCAGAAACAGCCCCCTCCGAGCACAAAAGTCTTCATGTCTGTGTCAATGCGCGGGATGGGCCGATGATTCCCGTCGGACATCAGTCCGCAGTGAACCCTGCGGACTTGGAGGGCCGGTCGGCGGCGGGTATTACTGATGTCATGGAACAGAACGAGCACGACGCCGGGCAGCCTTCCCCCGCGCCGACCGTCGGCGACGTCCTGCTGGCCATCGAGGAACTGTGGCCCGAGAGCCTCGCCGAGGGGTGGGACGCCGTCGGGCTGGTGGCGGGCCGGTCGGAGAACCGGGTCGGGAAGATCCTGTTCACGGTGGACCCTACGGCCGCCGTCCTCGACGAGGCGCTGGGCTGGGGGGCGACGATGATCGTGTCCCACCATCCCCTCCTGCTGAAGCCCGTCTCGACCGTTGCGGCAGCCGGCTTCAAGGGCGAGGCCATCCACCGGCTCATCGAGGCAGGCTGCGCCCTCGTGACGGTCCACACCAATGGCGACAGCGCGGTCGGCGGAGTGTCCGACGTGCTGGCCGACGCGCTCGGGCTGCAGGACGTCGAGCCGCTGGCTCGGGCCGCCGACGGCCTGCCCGAGGAGGGCATCGGGCGCGTCGGGAACCTGGCGGCGCCGCTCGCCCTCGGTGCCTTCGCCGAGGCCGTCTTCTCCATCCTGCCCGCCGTCGCGGGCGGCGTGCGGGTGGCCGGCGACAAGGACGCACTCGTCCGCAGGGTCGCCGTGTGCGGGGGAGCGGGGGATTCCCTGTTCGACAGCGTGCGCTCGAGCCAGGCCGATGTGTACGTCACCGCGGACCTCCGCCACCACCCGGCGTCGGAGGTGCGGGAGGCGGCAGCCGGGAAGGCGCCCTACCTCATCGACGTCTCCCACTTCGGCAGCGAGTGGCTCTGGCTCACGCCTGCCGCCGACGCCCTGGGCAACGTGCTCACCGACCAGGGCTTCACCACCGATATCCGGGTCAGCGGCGTCAACACCGACCCCTGGGACTTCGTCCTCACACCCGGCCACTGACGCCCCGCGGATGCCGTGTGGCCTAGGCTTGGACGACATCCGCGTCCGCACGTCGCGCCCCACCCGTCCGATCCTGGAGGTTTACCGTGGCCAAGGCTGCACCCGAGGAACAACTCCGCCTGCTCGACCTGCAGGCACTCGACTCGACCCTCAACAAGCTGACCCGCCAGGCTGCCGCTGCGCGCAGCAACCCCGAACTCGGCACGGTCGCAGCCCGGGTCGCGGAGGTGGACGCCGAACTCGTGAGGGCCAGCACCGAACTGGGGGACCTCGAGCGTGAGCTGACCCGCGCGGAGGACGAGGTGCAGAACGTCGTCGACCGCCTCGATCGTGATGAGAAGCGCCTCAACAGCGGAACCGGGACCTCGAAGGACCTGACGGCGCTGCAGCACGAGGTGGCCTCGTTGACGAAGCGCCGCTCGGACCTCGAGGACGTGGAGCTGGACGTGATGGAACGGGTGGAGGCCGCACGTGCCGCGCGGACGGAGGTCCAGGCCCGCACCAACGCCGTGCGCCACGAGCTCCGGGCCCTCGAGGAGGCGCGCGACGTCGAACTCGCCGACATCGAGCTGCAGCGCGTCGACGTGCAGGCACGCCGCAACGAGCTGGCATCCACCTTCGACACCGGGCTGCTCGCCCTCTACGAGCGCATCCTCGCCAGGCGCGGCGTGGGGGCCGCCCGATTGTTCCACGGCAAGTCGGAGGGCTCCGGCATGCAGCTCAGCCCCGGCGACCTCGCCGACATCTCGAGCGCAGCGCCCGACGACGTCGTGCTCTGCCCGGATTCCGGGTGCATCCTCGTCCGGTCCGGCGACTGGGGGAACCAGCAGCCGTGACGGATCAGCAGTTGTTCGACCCCTACGCGTCCTCGGACACCGACGAGCCGGCAGCGACGGGAGTTCCCGCGCGGCTCATCGTCGAGGCCGACGGCGGGTCCCGCGGCAATCCCGGGCATGCCGGGTACGGCGCGCTCGTGCGCGATCCTGACTCCGGCACGATCCTCGTCGAGAAGGCGGCGTACATCGGCAAGGCCTCCAACAACGTCGCCGAATACTCGGGCCTCGTGTCGGGGCTCGAGCTCGCACGGGAGATCAACCCGCAGGCCTCCGTGCACGTGAAGATGGACTCGAAGCTCGTCGTCGAGCAGATGTCCGGCCGGTGGCAGATCAAGCACGCCGACATGCGCGTGCTCGCTGCGAAGGCACGGAAGGTCCTCGATCCGCGTCGGGTGACCTACGAGTGGATCCCTCGTGAGCGGAACAAGGACGCCGACCGGCTCTCCAACGAGGCGATGGACGCAGGGATGGCCGGTGTCGAGTGGAAGCCCCGAGCAGCCGCCGTCCGGGCACGTGAACCCGAGCCTGCCGCCGAGGCGGTCCCACGCCCGGCGGGCCGGCTCCACCACCTCGAGGTGTGGACGCGGGATCTGGCGGCGGCGGAAGCGAGCCTCGGCTGGCTGCTGGAACGGCTCGGCTTCCCCCGCAAGGAGTCGTGGAAGGACGGGATCAGCTACGGATCCGAGGAGTTCTACGTCGTGCTCGAGAGCGGACCCGACCTCGCCGCGGGAGGCCACGAGCGCCGTCGGCCGGGAGTGAACCACCTCGCGTTCCGTGCGGGCTCACGGGCGGACGTCGATCTGCTGGCGCGGCGGGCGACGAGCCACGGCTGGTCCCTGATGTTCACCGACAAGCACCCGTTCGCGGGCGGACCCGATCATTACGCCGCCTACCTCGAGAACGCCGAGGGCTTCGAGGTGGAACTGGTCGCCGACCGACGGTAGCTGCACGCTCGGTACCTGCCCGCTCAGTCGAGCAGGATGTCGAGTTGGGCCGGCCTGCGGGCTGTCGCCGGACGGAGGTCCGCCGCCCATCTCTCGCGGGTTGCCCGCAGCAGGGCCTCCGGGGTGGCCGGCGCCGAGCCGCGCCGCGTGAGCAGATGGCGCGCGAGCTCGCCACGCGTGTGCTTGGCGAAGTGGGAGACGACGGTGCGCTTGCCGTTCCGCAGCTGGAAGACGTTCACAGCTGCGCTCTGGTGCACGGGCGGAGCCCAGGCGGCGGCATAGGTGCTCGATCGGCAGTCGACGACCAGCCCGGTCCCGGCGTGCCGGGCCAGCGGAGCAGCCAGGTGCTTCCTCCAGAAGCCCGCGAGGCGTCCCGTGCCGGGGAGGTCGACGGACATCGAGAGCCGGTAGGCCGGTATCCGGTCACCGAAGGCGATCGCACCCCACAGGCCGGACATGACGACGCACTGCTCGCGCGCCCTGCGCTTCTGCACGGAGGTCATCCCGGCATAACCGAGCGCGTCGTACAGGACGCCCGAGTAGACATCGTGCGCGGGGGCGGCAGGCGCGACGTCGAGCAGGAGGTTCCGTTGCACGTCCTCGACCAGGGACGCACCGACGCCGAGGACCGCATGCGCGTCCTCAGCGCCGCTGACGGTCCTCAGGGCGTCGAGGACGTCCCTGCGCGCATGGTTGAGCTCGGGGAAGTGGAGCTCCTCCAGCTGTAGCGGGCCACCCGTGCGGGCGGCGGACTTGCCTTCGGACGGGGGAAGCAGGATCAGCACCGGACAACCCTATCCAACCTCGGAGGCGTTCCCGTGCGCGCCGCCCGGCCCCGCTCGGCCTAGAATGGACGACGGATGGGTCGACCAGGCGGCCGCGTTGGACGGTGCTCGCACCGCTCCACCGAGGAACGTCCGGGCTCCGCAGGGCAGGGTGGTGGGTAACGCCCACTCGGGGTAACCCGCAGGCCAGTGCCACAGAAAAGAGACCGCTGCCCGCTGCAGGCTTTCGCCGGCGCGGGCAGTAAGGGTGAAAAGGCGGTGTAAGAGACCACCAGCACGCCGGGTGACCGGCGTGGCTCGGTAAACCCCACCCGGAGCAAGGCCAGACAGTGCGCGATCGAGGGCTGCCCGCCCGAGTGCACGGGTAGGCCGCTGGAGGGCGTCGGCAACGGCGTCCGTAGATGGATGGCCGCCACTCGCGCGACGGCAACGGCGCGCGATGACAGAACCCGGCGTATCGGTCGACCCATCCCCCGACCGACCGCGGACTCCGCGCGAAGCCCTGTTTCCGGGCGTCCTGCCGGCCGTCGCGGCAGCTGCCGGCCGCCCGGCGCGTCGTACGTTGTCGATCGCCCCCGGTCGGCCTAATCTGTGATCACCGGCGCGGGGTCTCATACGCAGGCGCGGCGGTATGAACGGGTCGGCCTTCTGCTGGGGCTTTCGGGGCCGGCCCGTTCACCTCGACCTGACCGGCCACGCTCGCGAGCCGTGCATTAAACGGTCCCCCGTACCCGGTCTCAAGAGGTAGGGGGACCGCCCGGCGTCTATAGCCGCCTCGGGAGCGCATCGACCGCGGTACTGCTGGGGGAACGACCGCGGGAGACACTCCCACCTTCTATTTTCCGCCTCCACGCACTGCTCGGCAATCGAATCGGGCCCCGCTAAGCCAGAAGAGAAATCGGGAACTTCTCCCGACCCGGGGCTCAAATCATTGCCAGAACGAACTATTGTCGGTGGAAGCCCCCCGATCGTCAAGAGTGCCCGAAGTGCTGTCCGGAATTGGCGGAAAGCGGCCGATGACACTAGCCGCGCTCGGCTAGTGTGATCGGATGAGCGCTGGCGGTACCGGGACGAGACACCTGCTGGTGCGCAACCGTAACTTCCGTGCCCTGATGATCTCGAGCACGTCAGGGGTGCTGGGCAACGCGGTCGCGGCCGTGGCACTGCCGCTCATCGCCGCAGTCGAACTCGATGCCGGTAACTTCGAGGTGGCAGCCCTCGCGGGCATGACCTTCCTGCCGTGGCTGCTGCTCGGCCTCATCATCGGGGTCTGGGTGGACCGGCTCCCGCGCAAGCCGGTGATGCTGGCCGCGCTGGCCGCACGCGTCGTCGTCCTCGCCCTGCTGCCACTCGGGTTCTGGCTCGGCTTCCTCAGCACGCCCCTGCTGTTCGCCGTGGCCTTCGTGGCCGGGGTGGCGTCCGTCTTCTTCCAGCTCGCGGACGCGGCCCTGGTACAGCAGGCGGTGACGGCCGATGAACTCATGGAGGGCAACGGCCTCATCACCGGATCCGGCGCCGCGGCGGATGCCGCAGGCCGCTCTGCCGCGGGGCTGCTGACCAGCGTGGCGGGAGCGTCGAACACGCTGATCGTGCAGCTGGCGACGTCGGTCGTCTCCCTCGTCGCCGTCCAGCGCCTGGACGTGAAGGAGGTCGTGCAGCCGCAGAGCGACCGGCGCATCCTCCGCGAGATGTACGAGGGCCTCCGCTACACCTTCAGCACGGCCCCGCTGCGCGCCATCCTCTTCAACGCCGCCCTGTGGAACCTAGGCGGGAACATCCCTGCCTCCCTGCTCGTCCTGCTGGTGCTGAGGACCGTGGGGGAGTCGGAGGTCTGGCTCGGGCTGCTCCTGGCCGCGGCGTCCCTCGGAGGTGCGGTGGGTGGAGTCACTGCCCACTCCATGGGGGAGCGCTTCGGCTCAGGGCCGCTCTGGCGCTGGTCCATGGTGCCGGGAGTGTTCGGCTACGCCTCCCTCTTGATGCTCTCGCCGGGCTGGGGCATGCTCTGGGGGGCCGCGGGCATGTTCGTCATGGGCGCGAGCGTCGCCTGGAATATCGTCGTGGGGTCCAGCTTCCGGCAGCGGGTGTGCCCCCCGGGAATGATGGGGAGGCTGGGAGCCGCTTCCCGGACGGTGAGCTGGGGGATGCTCGCGCTCGCGAGCCTGCTGGCGGGGATCCTCGCGGAGACGATCGGCATCCGTGATGCCGTCCTGGTCGGCGTCGTCATCGCGTCCCTGGCGCCGCTCGTGGCCCTGCTCGGACCGCTTCGCGGCGTCAGGCGCCTGGAGGACCTCGTCGAGGCTCCCGCGCCCGGCCCCGGAGTGGAGGTGCGGAAGAACGCCTGACCGGGGGTCGGCAGCGGTCCTGCCCGCGGCGGGTCAGTGCCCGAAGGGATCGGGATCGACGCCGGGCAGCCAGGTCAGTCCGGGGACTCCCCAGCCGTTGTTCTTCAGGGCCTTCTTCGCTTTCCGCGACTCCCGCGCATTGAGGCGGTCCACGTACAGCTTGCCGTCCAGGTGGTCGTACTCGTGCTGCATGCATCGGGCGAACCACCCCGTGGCTTCGAATTCGACGGGGGAGCCGTCGCCGTCGAAGCCGGACACACGGACCCAGTCGGCGCGCTTGAGCGGGAACGCTTCCCCGGGTACGGACAGGCAGCCCTCGGCCTCGTCGTCGGGATCGGGGTCGGAACCGGGGACCTTCGAGGTCACGAGGGTCGGGTTGACGAGGACGCCGCGGGGAGCGACGTCGTCGTCGTTCTCCATCCCGTAGACGAAGATGCGCAGCCCGACGCCGATCTGCGGCGCGGCGAGACCGACACCGTTCGCGACGTCCATGGTCTCGAACATGTCGGCGATCAGCGTGCGCAGCTCGTCGTCGAAGGCCTCGACCGGCAGGGCGCGGCGGTGGAGCACCGGCTCTCCCATGATCGTGATGGGGTGGACTGCCATGGACCTACCTGTTCTGGGCGGGACGGTCGGCGATCGACCGGCCGATGGACTCACGCATGATCTCGCTGGTGCCGCCGAAGATGGTCAGCAGCCGTGCGGCCAGGAAGGCCTGGGAGACCGGGTACTCGAGGATGTAGCCGTAGCCGCCATGGAGCTGGAGGCACCGGTCCGTGATCGATTTGGCCCGCTCGCTGGCCCACAGCTTGGCCTGCGCTGCCGCCGTCGGGGTCAGCGAGCCGGCATTGAACGCGAGCACGGCCTGGTCGACGAAGGTCTCGGTCACCTCCACCTCCGTCAGCACGTCGGCGAGGACATGGCGGGTGTTCTGGAAGTCGAGCACCCGCTCGCCGAACGCACTGCGGTCGGTCACGTACCGTACGGTCTGCTCGTAGGTCGCCCGGGCGAGGGCGGCGGAGGCGACGGCGATGCCGAGACGGCCCTGGGGGATCTGCTCGAGGCTGTACCGCAGTCCCTGTCCCACCTCGCCGACGAGGTCCCCGCCGGGAACACGCACGCTGTCGAAGAACAGCTCCGCCGTGTCCGAGGCCCTCAGGCCCATCTTGTCCAGCTGGCGGCCGGGGGTGTAGCCCTCGCCCCTGCGCACCATGAAGAGGGAGAAGGAGTCGCTGGACCCACGCCCCGAGCTGCCGTCGGTGCGTGCGAGCACGAGGGAGGCATCACCGCTGATGCCGTTGCCGATGAAGACCTTCTGCCCGGTGATGAGCCAGTCGTCGCCGTCGCGCACCGCCCTGGTCCGGATGCCCCGCAGGTCGCTGCCGGCCCCCGGTTCCGTCCACGCGCACGAGGTGACGATCTCGCCCGAGACCATGCCGGGGAGCCACCGCTCCTTGAGGTCGTCCGATCCGTGGGCGAGCAGGTGGGGGAGGACGAGGTCGTCGTGCAGGTGGAAGGCGAGTCCGACGGCGAGGTGGTTGCTGCGGGCGAATTCCTCGTCGAGGACGGCCCGGAAGCGGTAGTCCGGCATCCCCGCGCCGCCGAACTCCTCCGGAACGGCCAGTCCGAGGATTCCCTGCTCTCCCGCCGCGGTCCACACGGACCGGTCCATCATGTGCTGCTGGTCCCACCCTGCGTAGTGGGGGGCGACGGCGCGTTCATTGAACTCGCGGGCGACGTCGCGGAAAAGCTCGTGATCCTCTTCGAACACCGTGCGTTCCATCGTCTTGGTCCTTCGTTGCTGTCAGCCGGAGGAGGCACAGGCCGCGACGGGCTGTCATCCGGGGCTGGGCGTGCTGGGCCCGAAATGCGTATGCCGCCCCGGACGGTCTCCGGGACGGCATACATGGCCAGGAACTTTCCCTGGCACCTGAGGGTGAGTAACGGGGGTTGAACCCGCGACCTCCTGGACCACAACCAGGCGCTCTGCCAACTGAGCTATACCCACCATGCGTCTTCACCGGCCAACCCGGCGAAGAAGCTTCCTCCAGGCTGTCTGCGAAGGCAGCGGATACAAGTTTACACACTTTTCGGCGTGCTCCGGACAGCCCCGCGCGTTGCCGCGTCCAGGGGGGTCAGGGTGCGATCGTTCGCGCGATCGCCTTGCTCGTCGCGGAGTCGGGTCCCGGTGAGGGCACGAAGACCGAGGCGCGGTAGTAGCGCAGTTCGCGGATGGAGTCCTCGATGTCGCCCAGCGCCCGGTGTCCGCCCGTCTTCGGCGGCGACTGGAAGTAGGCGCGGGTGAACCAGCGGCGTGCCAGTTCCTTGATGGTCGACACGTCGATGATGCGGTAGTGCAGGTGGTCGACGACGAGCGGCATGTCGCGGACGAGGAAGTTCCGGTCGGTACCGACCGAGTTCCCGGCCAGCTGGGCCTTCCGCGGCTCCGGAACCCACTTCCTGATGTAGTCGAGTACCAGCTGCTCGGCCTCACCCATGGTGATGCCGCCGTCGAGCTCCTCGATCAGGCCCGACGTCGTATGCATGTCGCGCACGAAGTCACCCATCTGGGCGATCGCCTCGGGAGCGGGCTTGATCACCACGTCCACGCCGTCGCCCAGGACGTTGAGTTCGGCGTCCGTCACGAGGACGGCCACCTCGATCAGGGCGTCCTCGGCGAGGTCCAGGCCCGTCATCTCGCAGTCGATCCAGACGATGTGTTCATTCGATATCGGCATCCGACCAATGTACCGTCCGGTACCGACGCGTCCGTGCCTCCCAGCACGGACCGGGAGAGGCTGGGGGGCCGGCCTGCCCGCCGCCGGACGCTCCCGTGCTGCGCGTCCGTGACCGGAGCGTGTCGGGCCCGCGCCCGGCCCCGGTGCTAATATTCGTACAGTTCGCTCAGGGCTGCGGGGAGATCTGGGTAACCCTGCTGCTTCCGGCACGGGACCGCCCCGCGGCGCGCCCGCCGTCCGGACCGGGCAGGCGGCCTGAGGACATGGGCGTTCGACGCCGACTCATGCTTGCCGACGATTGGATTTCCCAGATGCCCGCCCAGGTCCCGCTCACAGAGGTCGAGACACAGCCGGGCCCGAACCGTCCCGACGTCGCCATCGTGCAGGGTTTCATCGGGTCGCTGATGATGTGGATGGGATCGCTCGGTGTCGGGTGGCTGTCGCTGGCTTCCGCCGAGCTCAGGCGCAATCCTGTCATCATCTGGCTGCGTTTCGAGCCCCCCGGTGCCGTGCTGTCCGTCCTGCTCCTCGCGCTGGGCGGCATGCTCCTGATCCGGTCCTGGCTTCGCCTGGGCCAGCGGCTGAACGGCTGGTCGGACGACACTCGGCCCTACCTGCTGAAGGCGATCATCGCGTGGACCATACCGCTCGCGGCCGCACTGCCGCTGTTCAGCAGGGACGTCTTCGCCTACATAGCGCAGGGCCAGGTCATGGTGGCGAAGCTGAACCCCTATGTGGACGGTTACTCGCAGATCTCGAACTACCTCCAGATCGGTGCCGATGACCTCTGGGCGCAGAGCCCCACGCCGTACGGACCGGTCTTCCTGTGGATCGAGGAGGGCATCGTCAGGATCACCGGCGGGCACCCGGACACCTCGATCATCCTCTTCAGGGTCGTCGCCCTGGTGGGTGTGGCGCTCTGCGTCTACACCGTCCCGAAGCTCGCCGAACTCCACTCCATCAACGCGAACCGGGCGCTCTGGCTGACGGTCGCCAACCCGCTGTTCCTCATCAACTTCGTGGCCGCCATCCACAACGACTCCCTGATGATCGGACTCGCGCTCGCGGGCCTGTACCTCGCCGCGACCAGACGACCGGTACTGGGCATCCTGCTGATCACCCTCTCCGTCGGCATCAAGCCGATCACCCTGATCTTCCTGCCCTTCGTCGGACTCATGTGGGCCGGCAAGGGAGCCTCGTGGCCGCGGCGATTCCTCTACTGGTTCATCACGGCCGGGCTCTCCCTCGGGATCCTGTGGTTCATGGGCTACGTGAACACCTTCGGCTTCGGCTGGGTGGGTGCCCTCAGCACGCCGGGCAGCGTGTGGATCTGGTATGCGCCGATCGGGTTCATCGGACTCGTCATCGCGACACTCGGCGACGCCCTCGGGCTCAGCGGCTGGGACATCGCCAATGGCTTCCACACGCTGGCACGCGTCGCCTCGCTGGTGATCATCGCGCTGCAGATCTTCCGCGGCGACCACAGCCACCTCGTCCGCAGGCTCGCCTTCGCCTTCGCGGCGATCGTGCTGCTCTCGCCCATGATCCAGTCCTGGTACGTCGTCTGGCTGATCCCCCTGTTCGCCGTCACGGGCATCCGCGACGACTGGCAGGTGAAGTTCCTCTACGTGACGGTCGCCTTCTTCATGGTGTACGCCATCACCGACCAGCTGGACATCTTCCCCTACTTCGACTTCAGCCTGACGATGGCGCGGCAGGTCGCAGCCGTCGTCGCCCTCGGATTCGCGTTCTACCTCGTCTTCGTGGACCGCAGCACGAAGATCCTCTTCCGCAAGCGCTACCGGCCGCTGGCGCCGGGACAGTTGCACTGAGGCCCTCGGGGCGCATGCGCTGGGGACCCGGCGAACTATTCCAGCATGCGGGACGGACCCGAAGCGGCAATACTAAGCAGATGATTGAAACAGGAACGACGACGTACAACGGCGAGTTCGAGATCACCGCCTGGGATGCCGAAGCCTATACGGAACCGGGCAGCACCGGGGAACTGTCCCGGGTCCGGGCGGCCAAGGTCTTCGAGGGTGAGATCAGCGGGACGAGCACGGCCGAGCTCCTGATGGCGGGGAACGACGTCGGCGCCGGGTACGTGGCGTCGGAGCAGTTCGTGGGAACCATCGGTGACCGGACCGGCGCGATGACGGTGCAGCACTGGGGCGTCGCCGAAGGCGCCGATGCGGCGAGCTCGGGGCACATCATTCCCGGGTCCGGGACCGACGGACTCCGCGGTATCTCGGGGAAGGCCGTCTACTCGCAGGATCCGGACGGCCAGCACCGACTCGAGCTGCGGGTGAGCTTCGCCGCCGACGAGTAGTGCCGAGCCGGCGGACCGGAGCCGATGGGGACGGCCATAGTAAACTGGGCGAACTGCCTCCGTAGCTCAGGGGATAGAGCAGGGGCCTTCTAATCCTCTGGTCGCAGGTTCGAATCCTGCCGGGGGCACAGCATGACGGGCCGGACGCCGAGGCGTCCGGCCCGTCGCCGTTCCGGGGTGCAGCACAGGCGGTCGCGCGTCCTAGGGGCGGTTCCCGGTATCGAACCGCTCGTCGTACACCTTCCCGGCCTCCTGCAGGAGATCGTCGTGGAGCCTGCCGAGCGGTACCACGTCAGCGAGGAGGGGTTCGCAGTCGGGCCCGCGGCCCACGCACTTCCCCGTGAGGATCCAGGGGAACCGTTCCTCTTCCTCCGCGAGATGCCTGTACTGGCAGATCTGCCGTGCCAGCCAGTCCTCGAGCGGGCGGGTCCACCACTGCTCGGGGGTGAGCGGGTTGACGGACAGTCCCGGCAGGTCGAGGCCGCTCTCGCCGTCCTTGCTCGTCGACTCGCGATCCGCTGCGAAACCGCACGAGTAGCGGAGGTACACCGTTTCCGCGCCCCGTACGAGGTCGGCCAGTTCGTCGAGGGAACCGATCACGCGTTCGTGGGTGTCGGTGGTCCGGGGAGGTGATGCCGTGTCCATGCTTCCACGGTAGGAAGGGGAGCGTGAGGGCTCAAGGGGGATTTCAGCCCGGACGGCACTTCCGTTGCGCGCTTCCGTCACCTACGGGTCGAAGCGGTTATCAACATAGGCGGATGCATCCCTCCTCGACGGTCCCAGGAGTTCGAGACTTGAGCCGGGCCGGCACCCACCGCCGTCCTCGAGACCTATGGAGGGACAGATCATGACTGACATCATCACGGTGCGGGGCTACGTCGCCACGGAGGTGCGCCTGACACTCGCGCAGAGCGGCCTGCCGATCACCGGCTTCCGCATGTGTTCCACGGAGCGGCGCTTCGACAGGGAGACGAATGCGTGGGTGGACGGCCACACCAACTGGTACTCGGTGTCGATGTTCCGCCAGCTCGCCACGAATGCCGGGGCCAGCATCAAGAAGGGTGACCGCGTGATCGTCACGGGTCGTCTGAAGGTCCGGCCGTGGAACAACGCCGACGGCCGGACGGGCACCTCCGTCGAGATCGATGCCGACACGGCGGGCCACGACCTCATGTGGGGAACCGCGAACTTCAGGCGGACGGCAGCGGACAGGGGTGAGGCCCCTGCCGGGGCCGGCCCGGACGGACAGCCCGCGGACGTTCCCGTCGAGGACAGCCCGCCGGAGGGTGTCGACAGTTCAACCGGTGAGGTGTACGACGCCTCACCCCCGTTCCGTGCGGACGACGACGCGCCCGACGGCGGCACGGGTAGCATCGCGGGCGAGCAGCCGGGCAGGGACCGGGACATTGCGCTCGACGCGGAGGCGGTTCCCTTCTAGGCGCGACCCCAACCGGTGGGTGGAACGCCTCCTCTCTAGGCGCGACCCCGACCGGTGGGTGGAACGCCTCCTCTATAGGCGCGACCCCGACCGGTGGGTGGAACGCCTCCTCGCCTGCGCTCGGCCTGGCGTCGGAGGGGCAGGCGGGCAGCTTCCAGGGTGCATGGCAGGATGGCAACGTGACTACTGCCGCTTCTCCAGCACGACGGCACCCTGCCGGTGGCCGCCTGCTTCGCCGGGCACTGCCCGCCGTCGGCATCGTCCTGGTGCTCACGTCCTGCACGGGTTCGCCCACCGCGGCACCGGAGGCGCTGGGTGGCGGGAGCGCCTCGCCGTCCGCTGTCTCAGCTCCGACCCCTGCTCCGACCTCTGATTCAGACTCAGCACCGGAGCAGCCCGCCGATGGCACGGCCCCGGCCGCCCCGCCCGCGGCGCCGGCGCCGGACACCGACGGGGTGGCTGCTGCCGTCGAAGCATCCCTTCGTTCCCTGGCCGGGAGCCAGGATTCCGTCACCAGCGGGCAGGTCCGCACCGCCATCGAAGAGGGCTTCACGGCTGCAGGGCTGGTCCCGGACGCCGTCGAGGTGTCCATCGACCGGACCCCGACAGGACTGGACGTCGATGCGATCCAGGGTGCCGGCCGCACGGGAGGGACCTGCGTCTTCGGTGAGGTGCGTGAGAGCACGGTCTCCGTGGCGGTCCTCCCCGCGCTCGCCTCCGGGCAGTGTTTCGTCGGCAACCAGCGTTAGGGTCCTCCGCGCCCGCCGACGGGCGGACGCGGGCTGCGAGCACGGGAGCCGCGGCCATCGAGTGTGAGAACACCGTGGGCACCCACTAGCCTTAGTGGCATGGCGGAATTTATCTACACAATGACCAAGGCCCGCAAGGCCGTTGGCGACAAGGTTATCCTCGACGACGTCAGCATGTCGTTCTTCCCCGGCGCGAAGATCGGCGTCGTCGGCCCGAACGGAGCCGGCAAGTCCACCATCCTGAAGATCATGGCGGGCATGGACACCCCGTCGAACGGCGAGGCGCGCCTGAGCCCCGGCTACACGGTCGGCATCCTCCTGCAGGAACCGCCACTGAACGAGGAGAAGACGGTTCTCGGCAACGTCCAGGAGGGCGTGGGCGAGATCTACGGCAAGATCCAGCGCTTCAACGAGATCTCCGAAGAGATGGCCAGCCCCGACGCGGACTACGACACGCTGCTCGACGAGATGGGCAAGCTGCAGGAAGCGATCGACGCCGCCGACGCCTGGGACCTCGATTCCCAGCTCGAGCAGGCCATGGACGCCCTGCGCTGCCCGCCGCCGGACGCGGACGTCCGCGTCCTCTCCGGTGGTGAGCGCCGCCGGGTGGCGCTCTGCAAGCTGCTCCTGCAGAAGCCGGACCTCCTGCTCCTCGACGAGCCCACCAACCACCTGGACGCCGAGAGCGTGCTGTGGCTCGAGCAGCACCTCAAGTCGTATGCCGGCGCCGTCCTGGCCGTCACCCACGACCGGTACTTCCTGGACCACGTCGCCGAATGGATCGCCGAGGTGGACCGCGGACACCTGTACCCCTACGAGGGCAACTACTCGACCTACCTCGAGAAGAAGCGTGCGCGCCTCGAGGTCCAGGGCAAGAAGGACCAGAAGCTCTCGAAGCGCCTCAGCGACGAACTCGAATGGGTCCGCTCGAACGCCAAGGGACGCCAGACGAAATCGAAGGCCCGCCTGAACCGCTACGAGGAGATGGCAGCCGAGGCCGAGCGCACCAGGAAACTCGACTTCGAGGAGATCCAGATCCCGCCCGGCCCCAGGCTCGGCAGCCAGGTCATCGAGGCGCACGATCTCCGCAAGGGCTACGACGAGCGCATCCTCATCGACGGGTTGTCCTTCTCCCTGCCGCGCAACGGCATCGTCGGTGTGATCGGCCCCAACGGTGTCGGCAAGACCACGCTCTTCAAGACCATCGTGGGCCTCGAGCCCCTCGACGGCGGCGAACTGCGCATCGGAGATTCCGTCAAGATCTCCTACGTCGACCAGTCCCGCGGCGGCATCGATCCCAACAAGTCGCTGTGGGAGGTCGTGTCGGACGGCCTCGACTACATCCAGGTGGGTCAGGTCGAGATGCCCTCGCGCGCCTACGTCTCGGCCTTCGGCTTCAAGGGACCGGACCAGCAGAAGAAGGCCGGCGTGCTCTCCGGTGGTGAGCGCAACCGGCTCAACCTGGCCATGACCCTGAAGCAGGGTGGCAACCTCCTGCTCCTGGACGAACCGACCAACGACCTGGATGTGGAGACGCTCTCGAGCCTCGAGAACGCCCTGCTGGAATTCCCCGGCTGCGCCGTCGTCGTCTCGCACGACCGGTGGTTCCTCGACCGGGTGGCCACCCACATCCTGTCCTACGAGGGCACTGAGGACGACCCGGACAAGTGGTACTGGTTCGAAGGCAACTTCGACGCCTACGAGGAGAACAAGGTGGAGCGCCTCGGCGCCGATGCCGCCAAGCCGCACCGCGTCACGCACCGCCGCCTGACCCGCGACTAGGAACAGACGCCCGGGCACACAGACGAGGGACACGGCTCCACGCCGTGTCCCTCGTCGTCTTTCGGGGCTATCCGCTCCGGTCGGAAGCTGTCGGCCGCGCTCAGGCCGGCGGGATCCTGACCATGCCCTCCTGCGCGACGCTCGCCACGAGTTCTCCACGTCGGTTGTAGATGCGGCCGGCGGCCAGGCCGCGAGCCCCGGAAGCGCTGGGGGAGCTCTGGACGTAGAGAAGCCAGTCGTCCACGCGCACCGGGCGGTGCCACCACATCGCATGGTCGAGGCTGGCGACGCTCATCCCGGGCTGGATCCAGCTCAGGCCGTGCGGTCGGAGGATGGATTCCAGCAGGGTGTAGTCGCTGGCGTAGGCGAGCGCTGCCCGGTGGAGGTCGGGGTCGTCAGGCATCGGCGCGAGGCTGCGCATCCAGACGGCGTTCCGGGCCTCCCGGGACCCCTCGTTCGCCACGTAGAGCGGTGCGTCGATGTGCCGGATGTCGAACGGCCGCTCGAACGCCCACGCCCGGGCGACCGGATGGTCGAAGCCGCCGAGGAGCTCGGCCGTCGACGGCAGGCTCTCGGGGTCCGGGATATCGGTGGGCATCGTGTCCTGGTGGACGATCCCGTCGTCGGGTTCCTGGAAGGACGCGATCATGGACAGGATCGGTACGCCGTTCTGGTAGGCGTGCGTGCGGCGCGCGGAGAACGAGCGGCCGTCGCGGAGCCGCTGGACGCCGAAGGTGATGGGCTGGTCCGCGTCACCGGCACGCAGGAAGTACGCATGCATCGAGTGGACGTCCCTGCTGGGTTCCACCGTCCGCATCGCCGCGATGAGCGACTGCGCGAGGACCTGTCCGCCGAAGACGCGTCGGCTCGGCTGGCGGGCGGATGCGCCGACGAAGATCTCCTCGTCCGTCTGCGCCCCGTCGGCGCTGCTGAGGTCCAGGAGCTCCAGGAGGGCAGCGGTGGGATCCTTCCCCTGCTCCTCCGACGTCACGTCTGGTGCCGGCGCGTGCTCTGCCATGGTTGGGGAACTCCTCGGGAAACAGGTGGAAAGGGGACAGGCGAGGTCCGGGAGTCCCGTCGCAGGAGGAGCACCCGAGCACCTACTGACAGTAGACGCCCCCTCCACCGCACTCAACACGGCCGATCGCGACGCTGCATGGCCTTGCTCACACTCGCGGGCTGCCGCGCGTGCGGTTGGTCCCCGCCGGGCGGGGGCTGGCAGGATGGCGGTATGTCTGCGGTGCACACCATCCCCCTCCAGCTGCGATTCGGCGACGAGGACTCCTACGGCCACGTCAACAACGTGCGGTTCCTCCAGTTCCTCGAGGATGCGCGCGTGCTGCTGATGAGTGAAGGGCGGCCCGGGAAGTCCTTCATGGACCTGATCGACCCCGACCACTACACCCTCGTCGGGCGCCAGGAGATCGAGTACCGCGCACCCCTGAACTTCAGCCCCGCACCCGCCGGCGTGGATGTCTGGGTGACCAAGGTCGGCGGTTCCAGTTTCGACCTCGGCTACGCGGTGAGGGACAGGGTGGAGGCGGAGGGAAGCACCACGAGTGCGATCGCGGCGACCACCATGGTCCTGGTCAGCCGGAGCACGGGGCGTCCGGTACGCCTGTCCGAGGCGCAGAAGGGCATCCTCGTGTCCTGGGAGGGGCCGACCGTGCCGTTCCGCCGCTCCCGCTCGACGTGACGCGCATGTCCTCGCCGTCGCTTCGCTTCGCCGACGCCCCTACGGTCGCCGATTTCCGGACCTTCACCGCCCGCGCCCGCGCGAACGACGACGGCGGCATGCGCCTGCTCGCCGCCGGTCGCGTTCTCGCCGCGTACGTCTGCACGCTCCGCCCCACGGTGCTGGGGGAACCCGTCCCCACGGTGCTCGGGCTCCGCACCATGGCCCTGGGCGCTGAGGCCGAGGTCGACGCGACCGTCTCCCTCGGCTCGGTCCTCGACCGTCTCGCCAGGATTCCCGACGGCGACGTCGTCTTCCCCGTCCCGACCGTCACCGTCACGGAGAACTGGGCCGGGGTCCTGCCGCCGCGTTCCGGCTGGACACCGGCAGGTGCGGTTCCCTGCTCGGTCCTGGACCAGGCGGCGAAGGACGGCATCGGGGAGGTGGCGCGAACCCTGCCCGACCGCGCGGGCGCGCCCCTCGTGAGCAGCGTCCGGGCCGCGGTCTGGGGCCGGCCGCTCGACGGCGTCCCCGGATCGGTGCCGGCAGGGGCGGCTTTCGGGGCGTTCAGCCTCGGCTTCCTCGAGCCGGGCGCGGAAGCGACCGTGCACGTGAACGGCCGCTGGTCCCGCCTCAGCACCGGTCGGGGCCATGTCCTGGTCCGCGCGGCGGCCATCCTCTGATGCCGATCAGGACCAGGAGTCCCGCGGAAGCGGGAGTCCTGCTCCTGGCCGGACGCGGGAGGAGCGGCGGAGGGACCCGCAGGCTGGCGGACTTCGCCAGGGCGGGCGTCTGCCGGAACGGCGTGGCCGGACAGGCGACGGCCGATCGGATGGCAGCGGAGAGCAGGAAGCGGTCCTACGATGCACTCGTCCTGCTCGGCGACCTGGTCTACGAGGACGGAGACGCCGACCTGACCGAGCGCGTCGTCTCCGAACCGTTTGCCCCCTTGACCGATGACGGCGCCGAACTGCTGCCCGTCCTGGGCAACCATGATTACCGCAGCGGCGAACAGCAGCAGATCCTGGCACGCCTCGGCCGCCAGAGCCCCTGGTACTCCGAGCAGGTGGGGCCGCTGCGGGTGATCGTGCTCGATTCGATGCGTGTGGAGGACCGGGAGCAGACGGCGTGACCTACGTGGTGTCCGGAGCGGGGGCACCCGCCGCCGGCACGGGTGGATCGGATCCGCGCGGGTGCTCAGTCCGCGGCGTTGACCATGGAATGCGCGGCGCGGTCGAGGTAGTCCCACAGCGTGGCCTCGTGCAGGGGCGCGAGATCCAGGCTGTCCACGGCGGCGCGCATGTGCCGGAGCCAGTGGTCCCGCGCCTCAGGCCCCACCCGGAAAGGCATGTGACGCATGCGGAGCCTCGGGTGTCCCCGCTGCTCGCCGTATGTCTTCGGACCGCCCCAGTACTGTTCGAGGAACAGCAGCAGCCGCTCCTTCGCGGGTCCGAGGTCCGCCTCCGGGTACATGGGACGCAGGACGTCGTCGCCCGCCACGCCGTCGTAGAAGGCGTCCACGAGTTTCACGAAGGTCTCGTGCCCACCGACGGCCTCGAAGAAGTTGTCCGTGTACTGGGGCTGGCTGAAGGTCTGCCCGGCGGAGACGAGCCGCTCGACGGGCAGGGCGGCCCGCGCGCCTGCCACCGGCAGGTCGGGCCCGAGCCCCGGAACAGAGGACCCGCCGCCGCCGGTACCCGGCGCTCCAGGGTTGTTGCCGTGCGGGAGCATCGCGTCGCTCATGCCTGTCCCTCCGCGGCAGCGGGTGCGGAGGCGACGGGTTCGGGCGGCGGCGCCACGTAGTTGCCCTGCGACCTGTTGCCCACCTTGGTGATGTCTCCGTTGCGGACGTACCAGATGGCGCCGTCCCCGTCGACCATCCGCGTGATGCGCAGGCCCAGGGACTGCACCACGCCCACGGTGTCACCCACCTCGATGGTGTCGCCGATGCCGTACTGGTCCTCGATCGTGATGAAGAACCCGAGGAAGGCGTCACGGATGACCTCGCGGGCGCCGAAGCCGATCGCGATACCGACGATGCCGACGCTGGCGAGGATGGGCCCGATGTTGAAGCCGAGCGTCTCGATGGCCATGAGAGCGGCGATGATGGCGATGGTCCCGGCGGCGACGCTCGACATCAGGCCGCCGATCGTCTCCGCACGCTGGACGCGGCGTGCGCTGTCGAACGGGCGCAGCGCCGGTTGCGCCCACTTGAAGTGGGGCTTCTTGAAGACGCTGTAGCCGCTCTGGACGCGCTTGACCGACCGCGTGATGAGGTAGCGGATCACGAGCCAGAGGAGGAGGGCGCCGATCAGGATGATCAGCGCTCCGATGAGTCGGCCGCCATAGCCGAGGGAGGGGAGGAAGGTCATGTCGTCGCTTTCATACGGCACTCGGGAAGCCCATCCGCGGCAACACCAGACGCCCCGGACGCCTTAACAGGCTACAGCGGAAGGGGGAGCCGGCGGGGCCGGGCGCGAGGCGTCAGTCCCCCTCCGGACCCGCGGACGTCGGCTCGTGGTGCACGGGGAAGTTCAGGGATCGGGCGATGAAGCACAGGCGGTTCGCCTCTCCGTGCAGCGAGTCGGCCAGTGCGGCCTGCCCGGCGTCCGCCAGCTCCACGTGCGGGCGGAGCCGGATGCCGGTGAACTCACCGCTGCCGTCCGCGTTCAGCCGCAGTTTTCCGGCCGCGGAGTCGGAATAGCCGGTGACGACGACGCCGGCCCGCACGGCCACGTGCAGATAGGACAGCATGTGGCACTGGGCGACGGCGGCCAGGAGCAGCTGCTCCGGATTCCAGCGGTCCTTCGAGCCGTGGAAGGTGGGGTCCGCGGTTCCGAGGAGGAGCCCGGGCCCGTCCACCTCCACCTCGTGGTCACGGCTGTAGGATCGGTAGCCGGACGTCCCGGGGCCGAGGTTGCCCGTCCAGCGGATCCGCGCCGAGTACTGGTGCTCCTGCAGGTTCATGACTCGACCCTAATACCGACGCCGGTCTCGCCCGGACGGCGAACCGGGGTGAGTCGGAGACGGCGGGCGGGGAGAATCTCGCGGTCCTCCCCGCCCGCCGAACCGGAGCGGACGCTACCTGTCGACGGCCTGCGCCTTCAGGGCGCGCACCACGCCGTCCCTGCTCTCGAGGACCAGCCGCCGGAGCGACGGCGACGCGTCGCCGAGACGGTCGAGGAAGGCATCCGTGCGGTCCAGCGTGTCCTGCGTGGTCAGGAGCGAGGGGTAGAGGCCCACGACGATCTGCTGGGCGATCTCGTGCGTGCGGGTCGCCCAGACGTCCTGCACCGACGAGAAGTACCGCTCCACGAACGGCTCGAGCAGTGAACGGTCGTGCACGCGCGTGAAGCCCCCGATCATGGACCGCTGCGTGGCGTTGGGCAGGTCCGCCGCCTCGACGAGGGCCGCCCACGCGGCTTCCTTGGCGTCCGCCGTCGGCAGTGCCGCCCTGGCCGCCGCCGCGGCGAGCGCTCCGCTCGCCGTGGAGTCGCGCGCCAGCTCGGCTTCGATCTCCGCCTCGCCCGCGCGGCCCCCGACCACGAGGCTGGTCAACAGCTCCCACCGCAGGTCCTGGTCCACGGTCAGCCCTTCGGCCACGCGATCGCCGTTCAGCATCGCCTCGACGGCGTCGAGCTGCGGCGCGGTGCGGGCATGCGCCGAGAAGGCCCTCGTGAACTGGAGCTGCGCGTCGGAACCCGCGGCCGCGGCGAGGGCGAGTTCGAGGAGGCTGTCCGCGGCGGCATCTCCCATCGCCTCGCGGTCCTCGGGATCGACGTAGAACGCCAGCGTCGAGGCCAGCTGCCGGAGCAGCACCTGCACCACCGACGAGTCGGACTCCGCGCCGATGTTCTGCAGGACGAGCTCCACGTAATCGCGGGCAGGGGTCTCCCCGTCGCGCGCCGCGTCCCAGGCCGAGGCCAGGACCAGCGTCCGGGGGAGGGAGTCACGGAAGTCCTTCACATGCCGGACGGACGTGCGGAGGGAGGCCGGGTCGAGCCGGATCTTCGCGTACGCGAGGTCGTCGTCATTGAGCAGGACGAGCGCGGGCTGCCGCAGCCCCACGAGGTCCGGCACCTCGGTGCGCCCGCCGTCGACGTCGAGTTCGAGGCGGTGGACGCGCACCAGCGCGCCGTCGTCGTCGTGGTCGTAGAAACCGACGGCGAGCCGGTGCGGCCGGATGGTCGGGAACGCCTCGATGGCCGTCTGCAGGATCGCGAAGGAGGTGATGGTGCCGTCGTCGTCCGTGGTGAACTCCGGGCGCAGCGTGTTGACCCCGGCCGTCTCGAGCCAGAGCGCGGACCAGGCCTTGAGGTCGCGACCGCTGGCGGCCTCGAGCTCGGAGAGCAGGTCGGCGAGTTCGGTGTTCTTCCAGGAATGCTTGGCGAAGTACTGCCGCACGCCCTGCATGAACTCCTCCTGGCCCACCCAGGCCACCAGCTGCTTGAGCACCGAGGCGCCCTTCGCATAGGTGATGCCGTCGAAGTTCACCTGGACGTCCTCGAGGTCGTTGATCTGCGCCACGATCGGGTGCGTCGAGGGGAGCTGGTCCTGCCGGTAGGCCCAGCCCTTCTCGAGGATCGCGAAGGTGGTCCAGGCCTGCTCGAACTCGGTCGCCTCGGCGGCGGCGAGGGTGGACATGAACTCGGCGAAGGACTCGTTCAGCCAGAGGTCGTTCCACCAGCGCATGGTGACGAGGTCGCCGAACCACATGTGCGCGAGTTCGTGGAGGATCGTGATGGCGCGTCGTTCGACCGTCGCGTCCGGGACGCGGGAGCGGAACACGTAGGTCTCGACGAAGGTGACGGCGCCCGCGTTCTCCATGGCGCCCGCGTTGAACTCGGGCACGAACAGCTGGTCGTACTTCCCGAAGGGGTACGGCGTACCGAACTGCTCCTCGTAGAACGCAAAGCCCTGGCGCGTCAGCGCGAAGATGTTCTCGGCGTCCATGTACTGCATCAGCGACTTCCGCGCGAAGACGCCGAGCGGGATGGTCCTGCCGTCCGAGCTCGTGAGCTCACTGCGGACGGACTGGTACGGACCGGCGATGAGCGCGGTCACGTAGGAGGACATCACGGGTGTCGGCTCGAAGTACCAGGTGGAGCCGGCGGCGCCGTGGGCGTCGGAGCCGGCCTGCACGGGCTCGGGCGTCGTGGTGTTCGAGATGACGTCCCAGTGCGACGGCGCGGTGACGGCGAAGCGGAACGTCGACTTCAGGTCCGGCTGCTCGAAGACGGCGAAGACGCGGCGGGAGTCCGGCACCTCGAACTGCGTATAGAGGTAGACCTCGCCATCCACCGGATCCACGAAACGGTGCAGGCCTTCTCCCGTGTTCATGTAGAGCATGTCGGCCTCGACCACGAGGGTGTTGCTGGCGGCGAGGGACGGGAGCTGGATCCGGACGCCGTCGGCGACCTCCGCCGGGTCCAGCGCGACGCCGTTCAGCTCGACCCGGTGCACGGTGTCCGTCACGGCATCGATGAACGTCGAGGCGCTCTGCCGTGCGTCGAAGGAGACGACCGTCGTCGACCGGAAGACGCGGTCGCTGCCGGTGAGGTCGAGGGTTATCTCGTAGGAGTGGACGGTGAGCAGGTCGGCGCGCGTGCGTGCTTCGTCGCGCGTCAGGTTCAAACCGGGCAAGGATCGCCTCCAGGGTCGGATTCGGATACGGCGCGTGTGATGCGGGTTACGCGGCGTTTCGTATTCTCTCATTCCGCCGGTCGTCGTCGCGCTTCCGCTTCCCCTCCACGGGCACACTAGGCTGGGAGGGTCCCGCCGGTCGGCGGACGAACCCCGCAGCCACCGCCGGTTCCTCCCGGCGCCGTCCGAAGGAACAGATCGCCATGCGCGTCCACCTCGCCACAGACCACGCCGGCATGGAACTGAGCGCCCACCTGCTCTCGCACCTCACCGCGGCAGGTCACGACGTCGTCGACCACGGCCCGACGTCGTACGACCCCGAGGACGACTACCCCTCCTTCTGCATCGACGCGGCACAGGCCGTGGTCGCGGACCGGGAAGCGGGCATCGAGGCGCTCGGGATCGTCCTCGGAGGCTCCGGGAACGGCGAGCAGATCGCGGCGAACAAGGTGCGCGGGGTCCGGGCGGCGCTCGCCTGGAACCTGGACACCGCGCGGCTCGCACGGCAGCACAACGACGCGAACGTCGTCGCCGTCGGCGGGCGCCAGCACTCGGTGGAGGAGGCGACGTCCATCATCGAGGCGTTCCTCGCGGAGCCGTTCAGCGGAGCCGAACGGCACAGTCGCAGGATCGCGCAGGTGGCGCGCTTCGAGGAAACGGGAAGCGTTGCCTGAAGGCCACTCGGTCCACCGGCTGGCGAGGCAGTTCACCTCCGTCTTCGCCGGTGAGCGGCTCGCCGTCTCGAGCCCGCAGGGCCGGTTCGCGGCGGGTGCCGCACGGCTCGACGGAGCCACGCTGCTCAGCGCCCTCGCGCACGGCAAGCAGCTGTTCCTGCGCTTCGACAACGACCGGGTGCTGCGCGTGCACCTCGGCCTCTACGGCGCGTGGAGCTTCGGCGGTGACGGAACCTTCCGCGGCGCGTCGAGCATCGGCGCCCCCCGCCGGGTGGGGGAGTCGGAACAGGCGTCCGACGACGACGGAACAAGCAGCGGCGGGACGTACAGCGGCCCGCCCGAGCCCGTCGGCGCGGTGCGCGTGCGCCTCGTGTCCGCCCACGGCTGGGCGGACCTGCGCGGGCCCACCGCCTGCGAGGTCATCACGGGCGCCGAGGAGGAGGCAGCCCGGGCGAAGCTGGGGCCGGATCCCCTGCAGCCCGGGTCGGACGGCTCGATCTTCGTACGGAAGGTCACCTCCAGCATCACGCCGGTCGGTGTCCAGCTGATGAACCAGGCGGTCGTCGCGGGGATCGGGAACGTCTACCGCGCGGAGGTGCTCTTCCTCCAGGGCATCAACCCCTGGCGCCCGGGCCGGCAGGTGCGCGAGGACGAGGCGGTCGGCATCTGGGCCGACACCGTTCGGCTGATGCAGGACGGCGTGCGGGAGGGCCGGATCATCACGACGACGGCAGAGGCCAGGAACGGCCGGCCGAAGGGCTCCGCGCCGCACTACGTGTACAAGCGCACGGGTGAACCGTGCCGCCGGTGCGGGACCGCGATCCTCACCGCGGAGATGGCGGCGCGCAACGTGTACTGGTGTCCGCGGTGCCAGGGGGAATGACGCGTGTTCCGCGCCTTGAACGACATCACCCGGACGGTGGGTCCGGGTGAGGGTGCGGCCGTGGGCCGGGGGAGAGGGGATGACGGGAATCGAACCCGCGTAATCAGTTTGGAAGACTGAGGCTTTACCATTAAGCTACATCCCCGTTTCGGGCCCCTCGCGGAGCCCGTGGAACGCATATAACTACACCACAGCTGCTGCGCGATCGCCAAATGTGCGCGGCAGGCGTAAAGGTGCGTAGACTGGCACTCGCACTTACGGGGTGTAGCTCAGCTTGGTAGAGCGCCTGCTTTGGGAGCAGGAAGTCGCAGGTTCAACTCCTGTCACCCCGACTCTGTCGTGTGATGAGGAAAGTGCCTCCGCTGCAGAACCAATCCCAATCATCTCAGGAGTCCTACGCTGTGAAGAGCGCTGTTGAAACCCTTTCCCCCACCCGGGTGAAGCTGAACGTCGAGGTCCCCTTCGAGGAACTGAAGCCCAGCATCGACGAGGCCTACAAGACCATCGCCACCCAGGTCCAGGTTCCAGGGTTCCGCAAGGGCAAGGTTCCCCAGCAGCTCATCGACCAGCGCGTGGGCCGTGGCTACGTCATCGAGACGGCCATCAACGACGGCCTCAACGGCTTCTACCAGAGCGCCGTGCAGGAGACGGGCATCCGCCCCCTGAGCCGCCCCGAGGTCGAGATCACCGAGGTCCCCGATCCCGCGAAGAAGGACGGCCAGCTGACCTTCACCGTCGAGCTGGACATCCGCCCCGAGATCGAGCTCCCCGACTACAAGGGCCTCGAGGTCACCGTCGAGCCCGTCGAGGCGTCCGACGAGGACGTCGAGAAGGCCATGGACGAACTCCGCGGCCGCTTCGGCACGCTCGTCTCCGTGGACCGCCCCTCGAAGGACGGCGACTTCCTGACCATCGACCTGACGGCGTCGGTCGACGGCGAAGAGGTCGACTCCGCCCAGGACCTGTCCTACCAGATCGGCTCGGGCACCATGCTCGAGGGCATGGACGAGGCCGTCACCGGCCTGTCCACGGACGAGGACGCGACCTTCGCGACCAAGCTGGCCGGCGGCGAGCACGCAGGTGCCGACGCCCAGGTGAAGGTCGTCGTGAAGGCCGTCAAGGAGCGCGAGCTCCCCGCGGTCGATGACGAGTTCGCGCAGCTCGCCTCGGAGTTCGACACGGCCGAGGAGCTGCGCGCCGACCTCGCGAAGCAGGCGTCCGAGTCGAAGATCATGGACCAGGGCGTCGAGGCACGGGACAAGGTCCTCGACAAGCTCGTCGAACTCGTTGCGGTCCCGGTCCCCGAGAGCGTGGTCGAGGAGCAGCTCGAGCAGCACTTCAACGGCGAGAACGCCCACAGCGCCGGCGAGGACCACGACACCGAGGAGCACCGCGCGGAGGTCCGCACCAACACGGAGCGTGCCTTCCAGAACGAGGTCATCCTCGACGCCGTCGCGGAGAAGGAAGAGGTCGGCGTCAGCCAGGCCGAACTGATCGACTACATCGTCTCGACCGCCGGGCAGTACGGCATGGAGCCGAACCAGTTCGCCCAGATGCTCGACTCGAGCGGCCAGGTCCCGATGATCGTCGGAGAGGTCCGCCGCCGCAAGGCCCTGGCCAAGGTCCTCGAGTACGCAACGGTCACCGACACCAACGGCGCCACGATCGACCTGACCGAGTTCGTCCGCCCCGCCGGCGACGAGGACGAGACGATGAACGTCGACGACGTCGAGACCGAGCAGGACGTCGCCGAGGACATCGAGGCCACCGAGGCGGACTCCACGCAGACCGAGGCAACCGAGCCTGAGACCGCTGAGTCCACGGAGACCGAGGCCCCGATCGAGGAGCCCGAGACCGCCGAGTCCTCCGAGGAGCCGGTCGTCGCCGAAGCGCCGAAGAAGAAGAAGGCAGCACCGAAGAAGAAGGCGAGTGCGGAGTAGCCTCCAGCAGAGCCGGTAGAACACAGCGGTGCCGCAGCCTCCGGGCGGCGGCACCGCTGCTGCGTTAAGGCCCTGGGACGGGTACGGGGCCCGTCGTCGGCGGTCCCTCGCGGGACAGCCGCCCCACCGTGCGCCGTCAGCGAACAGTTCCCGGAGCGGGAGCAATTCGGCGCTGCAGCGGGTTAGTGTCCAAGGAGAGACAAACGGACGGGTCGGCCGAAGTGGCAGCGATCCGCCAGAGTGGAAGGTCAACCGAAATGGCAACCGAACCAAGTACCCCGAGCATGGCCGGCCCCGAGATGGGCGGACGTGACGAGTACATCTACAACCGGCTCCTCAAGGAGCGCATCATCTGGCTCGGTTCCGAGGTACGCGACGACAACGCGAACGTCATCTGCTCACAGCTGCTGCTGCTGTCGGCCGAGGACCCGGAGCGCGACATCTACCTCTACATCAACTCGCCCGGTGGCTCGGTCACGGCGGGTATGGCGATCTACGACACCATGCAGTTCATCCCGAACGACGTCGTCACGGTCGCCACGGGCCTCGCCGCCTCGATGGGCCAGTTCCTCCTGTCCTCGGGCACCAAGGGCAAGCGCTACGCGACGCCGCACGCGCGCATCCTCATGCACCAGCCCTCCGGCGGTATCGGCGGGACGGCGACCGACATCCGCATCCAGGCCGAGCTGATCCTGCACATGAAGCGGGTCATGGCCGAACTGACGGCGGAGCAGACGGGCCAGACCGTCGAGAGGATCCTGAAGGACAATGACCGCGACAAGTGGTTCACGGCCCAGGAAGCCCTCGATTACGGCTTCTTCGACCACATCTCCGCGCACTCGGGCTCCGTCGCCGGCGGCGGCGGCACCGACCAGACGCCGTAGTCCGCGCCCAGCCCACACTCCGACCAGTCCTACAGGAGACACCATGAACCACGAATTCCAGGCAGCAGCGGGATCAAAGGCGCAGAACCTTCCGACCAGCCGTTACATCCTTCCCCAGTTCGAGGAGCGCACGCCGTACGGCTTCAAGCGCCAGGACCCCTACACGAAGCTGTTCGAGGACCGCATCATCTTCCTCGGTACGCAGGTGGACGACGCATCCGCGGATGACGTCATGGCGCAGCTCCTCGTGCTCGAGTCCACCGACCCGGAGCGGGACATCACCCTGTACATCAACTCGCCCGGCGGATCCTTCACCGCGATGACGGCGATCTACGACACCATGCAGTTCATCCGCCCGGAGGTGCAGACCGTCTGCCTCGGCCAGGCGGCAAGCGCCGCGGCCGTCCTCCTCGCGGCCGGTGCTCCCGGCAAGCGCCTGGCGCTCCCCAATGCGCGCGTGCTGATCCACCAGCCGGCCCTCTCCGGCGGCCAGGGCGGGCAGGCCTCGGACCTCGAGATCCAGGCCAACGAGGTCATGCGCATGCGGACCTGGCTCGAGGACACGCTGGCCCTGCACTCGGGCCGCACCTCCGAGCAGGTCAACCTCGATATCGAGCGCGACAAGATCCTGACCGCCGCGGACGCCGTCGCGTACGGCCTGGTGGACGAGGTCCTGACCTCGCGCAAGATCACCCCGCCGAAGATCAACACCCCGTAGGCGGTCGGCGGATCCGGTGGGCCCAGGCGGCTCCGGATCCGCCCGACAGCAGGGTCATCGCCCGTGGCGCCGTCAGGCACCACGGGCATTTTGATACTGGCTCCTCCGGCCATGTGGCCTAGAGTGGTCATAGCAATCGCGAAATACCTAAGGGGATTGAACCATGGCTCGCATTGGTGAGAGCACCGATCTGCTCAAGTGCTCTTTCTGCGGGAAGAGCCAAAAGCAGGTGCGGAAGCTGATCGCCGGCCCCGGCGTGTACATCTGCGACGAGTGCATCGACCTGTGCAACGAGATCATCGAGGAGGAGCTCTCCGAGGTCGCGGATCTGGGCACGTTCGAGCTGCCCAAGCCGCGCGAGATCTTCGACTTCCTGCAGGAGTACGTGGTGGGCCAGGAGCCGGCGAAGCGTTCGCTCGCGGTCGCCGTCTACAACCACTACAAGCGCATCCAGTCGGGCAACGGGCCCCGCGCGGCAGGCACCCTGGCGGACGCGGCCGAGACAGAAGACGTCGAGATCGCCAAGTCCAACATCCTGCTCATCGGCCCCACGGGCTGCGGCAAGACCTACCTCGCCCAGACACTCGCGCGACGGCTCAACGTTCCGTTCGCCGTCGCGGACGCCACGGCGCTCACCGAGGCGGGGTACGTCGGCGAGGACGTGGAGAACATCCTCCTGAAGCTCATCCAGGCCGCTGACTACGACGTGAAGAAGGCCGAGCAGGGCATCATCTACATCGACGAGATCGACAAGATCTCCCGCAAGAGCGAGAACCCCTCGATCACGCGCGACGTCTCCGGCGAGGGCGTGCAGCAGGCGCTGCTCAAGATCCTCGAGGGGACGGTCGCCTCGGTGCCCCCGCAGGGCGGGCGCAAGCACCCCCACCAGGAATTCATCCAGATCGACACCACCAACGTGCTCTTCATCGTCGCCGGCGCGTTCGCGGGCCTCGAGGAGATCATCGGGTCGCGCGCCGGCCGCAAGGGCATCGGCTTCGGAGCCCCGCTCAGCTCGCTCAAGAACGAGGAGGCGAGCTACGGCGACGTCATGCCGGAGGACCTGCTGAAGTTCGGGCTCATCCCCGAGTTCATCGGCCGCCTGCCCGTCATCACCACGGTCACGCACCTCGACCGTCCGGCGCTCATGCAGATCCTGACGGAGCCCAAGAACGCGCTGATGAAGCAGTACCAGAAGATGTTCCTGCTCGACGGCGTCGAACTCGTCTTCGAACCGAAGGCGCTCGAAGCGATCGCCGACCTCGCCCTGGACCGCGGGACCGGCGCCCGTGGCCTGCGCGCCATCATGGAGGAGGTCCTCCTCCCGGTGATGTTCGACCTCCCGAGCCGCGAGGACATCGCCACCGTGGTCATCACGGACGACGTCGTCGCCAAGCGCGCCGAGCCCACGCTCATCTCGCACGAGGTCGTCGCGAAGCGCCGCAACAAGTCGGCCTGACCGACGCACAGGAAAGGCCCGGCCGCGCGGCCGGGCCTTTCCTGTGTCCGGCCCCGTCAGAGGACCGCTGCCACCGCGGCCTCCGTCTCCGCCGCCGGGTAGGTGGGTGGGTGGACGGCGGCCATTTCTTCCATGACGCGGACGACCTGGCAGCTGTAGCCGAATTCGTTGTCGTACCAGACGTAGAGGACGAGGTGGATGCCGTCGGCGATGGTCGCGAGGCCGTCGACGATGCCGGCGCGGCGTGAGCCGACGAAGTCGGTGGAGACGACCTCGGGGCTGTCGATGTAGTCGACCTGCTTGCGCATGCCCGAGTGCAGGGACATTCCCCGCAGGTAGGTGTTGACCTCCTCCTTGGTGGTCCCTGTCTCGAGGGTGAGGTTCAGGATCGCGATGGAGACATCCGGGGTGGGGACGCGGATGGAGCTGCCCGTGAGCTTGCCGGCCAGTTCGGGGAGGGCCTTGGCGACGGCGGTCGCTGCTCCCGTCTCGGTGAGGACCATGTTCAGTGCCGCGGAGCGGCCCCGGCGGTCGCCCTTGTGGAAGTTGTCGATGAGGTTCTGGTCGTTGGTGAAGGAGTGCACGGTCTCCACGTGCCCGTGGACGACGCCGTAGCGGTCGTGAATGGCTTTCAGGACCGGGGTGATGGCGTTGGTGGTGCAGGACGCCGCGGTGATGATCCGGTCGGAGTCCAGGATGGTGCCGTGGTTGATGCCGTGCACGATGTTCTTCAGGGAGCCTTTCCCGGGTGCTGTGAGCAGGACCTTGGCGACGCCGGTGCTGTTCAGGTGCTGGGAGAGGCCTTCTTCGTCGCGCCAGCGGCCGGTGTTGTCGACGACGAGGGCGTCGGAGATGCCGTAGGCGGTGTAGTCGATGGTGGCGGGGTCGTCGGAGTAGATGACCTGGATGCGGGTGCCGTTGGCGGTGATGGTGTTCGTCGCCTCGTCGACCTGGATGGTGCCCTCGAAGGATCCGTGGACGGAGTCGCGGCGGAGCAGGCTGGCGCGTTTGGTGAGGTCGTTGGCGGACCCGCGGCGCACCACGACGGCGCGCAGGCGTAGGCCGTGGCCGCCGCCGGCCTTCTCGATGAGCAGGCGGGCCACGAGCCGGCCGATCCGCCCGAACCCGTAGAGGACGACGTCGGTGCTGGTGCGCTCGTCGCGTCCGCCCTGGCCCACGATGTCGGCCAGCTCGGTCCGCAGGAACTCCTCCAGGGAGCGTGGGTCCCCTGCGGCGGCGGCCCGGTCGTAGGAGTTGCGCAGGCGGCCGATGTCGATGGCCGCCGCGCCGAGGTCGAGGTCGGCGAGGATCCGCAGGATGGGGGCGGTGTCCTCGAGGTGGAGTTCCTCGGTGGTGATGCGGCGGGCGAAGCGGTGGGCCTTGAGGATGTTCATCGTGGATTTGTTGATGAGGCTGCGTCCGTGGATGCTCGTGACGACATTGTTGGTCCGGTACAGGCGTCCGATGAGCGGGATCATGGCTTCGGCGAGTTCTTCGCGTTCGAGCCAGGAGTCGCGGGTATCGGCGTGGTTGTCGGTCCGGTGCTGCTGCAAGACGGCGTCCCTTCGGGCACCGGCATACCCGGTGCGGATTCATCCAGCCCGATACCGACGCAGGGGTAGCGCCAGGCATCGTCGACTGGTCGTGTCCCTTCATTAGACCGCCTGGCACGCCGCTGCACCAACTCGGGTGGAATAGGAGGCAGTGCGGTCCGGTTGCACCGGAAAAGGCCTCGGCCTGACCATCATCAGAAGGAGAACCGCATGAGCGAGTCCAGCAGCGTCCAGACAGCAGATTTCTGGTTCGACCCCCTGTGTCCCTTCGCCTGGATCACCTCGCGCTGGATCGGCGAGGTGGAACAGGTCCGCGATATCGCGGTGGATTGGCACGTCATGAGCCTGTCCGTCCTCAATGAGGGGCGCGACCTGCCCGAGGAGTACAAGGCCCTGATGCTGCAGGGCTGGGGCCCGGTCCGCGTGATCATCGCCGCGGCGGAGCTGCACGGCGACGAGTACGTCAAGAAGCTGTACGACGCGATGGGTACCCGCATCCACATCGGCCAGAACAGGGATTTCGACGTCGTCATCCGTGAGTCCCTCGAGGAGGTGGGCCTGCCCGCCGACCTGGCGAAGTTCGCCACCAGCGACGAGTACGACGAGCAGCTCCGCGCCTCGCACAAGGACGGGATCGACCGCGTCGGCGACGAGGTCGGCACGCCCGTCGTCGCGTTCAACGGCACCGCGTTCTTCGGGCCCGTCCTCACGAGGATCCCGCGCGGCGAGGAGGCCGGCCGCATCTTCGACGGGGCCGTGCTGATGGCGGAGTTCCCCGAGTTCTTCGAGCTGAAGCGGTCCCGCACCGAGAGCCCGAGGTTCGACTAGGGTTCAGAGGACAGGAGGGGACCCGCCGTGCGGCGGGTCCCCTCCTGCGTACTCCCTGCAGTTCCTAGTCGGCCGGCTGGGCGACCAGTTCGACGTCGGAGACCGCCAGGGGACCGTTCCCCTCAGCGAGCCGGAGGTCCCTGGCGTTGCCGGCGGCGAGGAGGTCGGCGAGACCGGCCCGCACCTGCTCCACCTGCGCCGCAGGAGCGGTCACGACGGCGGTCTCCACCTCGGTACGCTGCTTGACCTTCGCCTCGGACTTGGCCTTGCGGATGCCTCCGAGGGCGAGTGCGACGGCGGTGAGCACACCGGCGTCGGCGCTTCCCGGCAGTGCCGAGAGGGTGTCCGCACTCGGCCAGGCCGCCTGGTGCACGGAGCCCTGGCGCCACCAGCTCCACACCTCCTCGGTCGCGAAGGGCAGGAACGGCGCGAAGAGCCGCAGGAGGGCGTCGAGCGTCGTCGCCAGCGTCGTCTGGACCGACTGGGTCCCCGCGTCGTCGGCGTCCCCGTAGGCACGGTCCTTGACGAGTTCCACGTAGTCGTCCGTGAAGGTCCAGAAGAAGGACTCGGTGAGCTGGAGTGCCCGCGCGTAGTCGTACTTCTCGAAGGCGGCGGTGGCCTGCTCGGTCACGGTACGCAACTGCGCCAGCAGCGACTGGTCCAGTGCGTTGGAGACGCGCCCGAGTGAGCCCTCGCCGATGGACGCTTCCGTGACGCCGAGGTTCAGCACGAACTTCGAGGCATTGAGGAGCTTGATCGCGAGGCGCCGGCCGATCTTCATCTGGTTCACTTCGTACGCGGTGTCCGCGCCGAGTTTTGCCGACGCAGCCCAGTAGCGGACGGCGTCGGCGCCGAACTGCTCCAGGACATCCGTGGGGACGACCACGTTGCCCTTGGACTTCGACATCTTCTTGCGGTCCGGGTCGAGGATCCAGCCGGAGAGCGCCGCGTGCTTCCAGGGCACCGAGTCCTGCAGGGCTTCGGCCCGCACGGCGGTGGAGAACAGCCAGGTCCGGATGATGTCGTGGCCCTGGGGTCGGAGGTCGAACGGGAAGACCTTCCCGAACAGGTCCTCGTCGCGGGCCCACCCACCGACGATCTGCGGGGTGAGGGAGGACGTCGCCCAGGTGTCCAGCACATCGCTGTCTCCGACGAAGCCGCCCGGCTGGTTCCGCGCCGACTCGTCGAAGCCCGGCGCGGGATCGGCCGCGGGATCGACCGGAAGTGATTCCAGTGCGGGCAGCAGGGGAGCGTCGTACTCGGGCTCTCCGTCGCCGTCCAGGCGGTACCAGACGGGCACGGGCACGCCGAAGAAGCGCTGGCGGGAGACGAGCCAGTCGCCGTTCAGCCCTTCGATCCAGTTCTCGTAGCGGGACCGCATGAACGCCGGGTGGAACTCGATCTCGCGGCCGCGCCGGATCAGGGCTTCACGCTTGCCGGCGTCGCGCCCGCCGTTGCGGATGTACCACTGGCGGCTGGTCACGACCTCGAGGGGCTTGTCGCCCTTCTCGTAGAAGTTGACCGGGTGCACGATCTTCTTCGGTTCGCCGTCGAGGTCCCCGCTCTCGCGGAGCATGGTGACGACCGCCTCCTTGGCGCTGAAGATCGTCTTGCCCGCCACCTGCGCGTAACTCTCGCGGGCGCGTTCGGTCGCGATCCACTCCGGGGTCTCGGACCGGATCCGTCCGTCCCGGCCGACGACGGCGCGCGTCGGCAGCTGCAGTTCGCGCCACCAGGTGACGTCGGTCAGGTCCCCGAACGTGCAGATCATGGCGATACCGCTGCCCTTGTCCGGCTTGGCGAGGGGATGCGCCTTGATCTCGACCTCGACGTCGAACAGCGGGCTGGTGACGGTCGTGCCGAACAGGGGCTTGTAGCGCTCGTCGTCGGGGTGCGCCACGAGCGCCACGCAGGCCGGAAGGAGTTCGGGGCGGGTGGTCTCGATGTGGATCTGCTCGCCGTTCGGCGCGTGGAAGGCGATGCGATGGTACGCGCCGGGCTGTTCGCGATCCTCGAGTTCGGCCTGGGCGACGGCGGTACGGAAGGTGACGTCCCACAGGGTGGGAGCCTCGGCGAGGTAGGCGTCACCGGCCTTGAGGTTCTCGAGGAAGGCGCGCTGCGAGACGGCGCGGGACGTGTCGTCGATGGTCCTGTACGTCAGGTCCCAGTCGACCGAGAGGCCGAGCGTGCTGAAGAGGTTCTCGAAGACCGACTCGTCCTCGACGGCCAGCTCCTCGCAGAGTTCGATGAAGTTCCGGCGGGACACCGCGTCGAAGTCCCGCTGGTTCTTCGCGGGCTCGGCCGGCGGCCGGTAGTCGGCGTCGTAGGGGACCGACGGGTCGCAGCGGACCCCGTAGTAGTTCTGGACACGGCGCTCGGTGGGCAGGCCGTTGTCATCCCAGCCCATGGGGTAGAAGACGTTGGCGCCGTTCATCCGCTTGAAGCGGGCCATGACATCGGTCTGCGTGTAGGAGAACATATGGCCGACGTGGAGCGATCCGGATGCCGTGGGCGGGGGAGTGTCGATCGAGTAGACCTGCTCGCGCGTGGTGTCGCGGTCGAAGGCGTAGGTGCCGTCCGCGCGCCACTGGCGGGACAGCCTCTCTTCGAGGCCCTCGAGCACGGGCTTGTCGGGAACGGAAACGGGCTGGGGTGAGGGCGTGTCTGTGCCCTGGGTCGTGTCGGCCATAGGTCCATTGTTCCCTACGGCTGGACGGCCCCGATTCCCCGTGCCGCCCCGTCCTCGGCGGCACGCGGGCAAGGCGACGGCCACGGCTCGCTACAGTGGCTCCATGACCCCGACTTCGCCTGCGCCCATCGGCGCACCCGCCGACCCAGCCCCTTCTGCCCTGCGAGCCATCGTCACCGGAGCCAGCTCCGGGATCGGCGCGGCGACCGTGCGGGCCCTGCGGCGTGACGGGTGGGACGTCATCGCGGCGGCCCGGCGCGTGGACCGCCTCGAGGCCCTCGCGGCGGACACCGGCGCGAGGGCCCTGGCGCTGGACGTGACCGACCAGGCGTCCGTCGACGCCTTCGCGGCCGAGGTCGCGGCGTCCGGTCCCGTCCACGCCCTCGTGAACAACGCAGGCGGCGCCTTCGGCGCGGACCGGCTGGCGGATGCCGTCACCGCGGACTGGGAATGGATGTACAACGTCAATGTGCTCGGCTCCATGCGCATGACGCGCGCCCTGCTCCCGGCCCTGCGCGACGGCGGGCAGGGCAGCGTCCTGTTCCTGACCTCCACCGCTGCGCTCGCGGCGTACGAGGGCGGGGCGGGGTACTGCGGGGTGAAGGCCGCGCAGGAGTCCATGGCGCGCTCGCTCCGGCTGGAGGAAGCCGAGAACAACATCCGCGTCATCGAGGTGTCCCCCGGCATGGTGAACACCGAGGAGTTCTCGCTGAACCGGCTCGGCGGTGACCAGGGGGCGGCGGACAAGGTCTACGAGGGCGTGGCGCATCCCCTGACCGCGGACGACGTCGCCCAGGCCGTCGCCTTCACCCTCAACGCCCCCCACCACGTGAACATCGACCAGCTCGTCCTCCGCCCGCTCGCGCAGGCGGCCAACCACAAGGTGCTCCGGCGCTGACATGCGCGGGCCTGGACTGCACGGGCCTCGCCAGAGCGGGCCTGGAACGGACGGGCCCCGCCCGAGCGGGCCTGGAACGGACGGGCCCCGCCCGACGCCTGACCTGGCGAGCCGCCCCCTGCGACGCCACGGCGAGGCGGGTGCGCACGCCGGGCGGAGGGTGCTGCTCCTCGTCAGTCCGACTGCCGGACGGGGGCGGGCACGGCGGCTCGGGCCGCGCGTGGCCGCAGCACTCGGACGGGAGGGCCTCGCGGTGTCCACCGTCACCACGGGCAGCCTCCGCGACGCGACGCAGCACGCGCGGAGGGCCGCTCCCGGCAGCATCATCGCGGCCCTCGGCGGTGACGGGTTCCTCGGTTCCGTCGCCGCCGGAGCCCGGGAATCGGGTGCCATCCTCCTGCCCCTGGCCGGCGGCCGCGGGAACGACGTGGTGCGGCGCCTCGGCCTGCCCGTCGATCCGGTGCGGGCCGTCCGCGGTCTGGCGGGATACGCCGTCGCCGATATCGATCTCGGCCGCGTCAATGGTCGCCCCTACCTCGGCGTAGCCCACGTCGGCTTCGACGCCCTCGCGAACGAGTACGGCAACGCGGCCCGGGTCGATCTCGGGCCCCTCGTCTACCTCTACGGCGGACTGAAGGCCTTGTGGATGTGGCGGGAGGTCACGTTCACCCTGTCCGTCGACGGCAGCGAGCGGATGTTCCCGGGCTGGTTCGTCGCGGTCGGGAACACGGGACAGTACGGCGGCGGGCTGCGGATCTGCCCGCGGGCGAAGGTCGACGACGGGCTCCTGGACGTCGTGAGCCTGGGACGCTCGACCATCCTGGCCGTCGTCCTCACCTTCCTCCGGTCCTACCGCGGCCGGCATCTCGGCAGGCCCGGGATCGCCTTCGCTCGAGGTGCGAGCGTGCGGATCTCCGCGAGCACGCCCCTCAACGTGTACGCGGACGGTGAATTGGTGGGGCCGCTGCCGGCGGTCGTGACCGTGATGCCCGGCGTCCTGAAGGTGCTGGTGCCGGCCGGCTCACCGGTCCTTTCCTGAGACGACCCCTGCCCGGAACGCCGCGCGACATGCAGCGGTCACCCCCGAGGGGAGACAGCCAGGCGTACGGAGTAGTTGTCCAGGGTGCCCGGCAGCGGACGGGAGGGATCCAGCACCTGCCCCTGGTCGATGCGGAAGTTCTGCCCGCTGACGAGGAACGCCAGCGCGGCGCTCGTCAGGAGCAGCACCAACTGCTTCCCGGGGCACACCACCGGGCCGTCGCTGAACGGCACGAGGGGCCAGCCGTCGTCCTCCCCGGTCAGCCAGCGTTCGGGCGAGAAGCCGTGGGCACTGCGCAGGTGGCGGTCGTCGCGGTGGAAGTAGGGCGCGTAGACGAGCACGCCGCACTTCGCCGGCATCAGGCCCTGCTCCCACTGCACGGGCCGGGTGGTCTCGCGCAGGATCATCGGAGTCGTGGGCCAGAGGCGCAGCCCCTCGAGGACGGCAGCGCGCAGGTAGGGGAGGAAGCGGCGGCCGGAGGTGTCGCCGTCGGCCTCGCGCCGGGCCGCGGCCATCGCCTCGGGATGGGTCGCGAGCACGGCCAGGGTGCGGAACGTCGCCATGCCCGCGGGGTCGAAGGCGAAGAGCCACTGGGGCACCTGCTCGGCAGGTTCCGCCCCATCGCCCTTCGGTGCCGCGGCCATGACGGCGGCAAGGCTGCCCGGCTCGGCGTGGGCGAGTTCCTCGCTGATCCGCTGGAGCAGGCGCCGGCGTGTCCTTCTCCGGACGGGCTTCAGGAATGCCCAGTTCGCGTCCTTCCGGAGCCGGATCATCATGGCCGTGAGGTCCTTGTCGTCCCGTGCGTGGTCGCCGAAGGCCACGCGCCGCACCACCCGGTACCAGGCGTCGAGGAACTCGCCCCAGGGCAGCGATCCGCTGGAAGCGGCGTCAGTCAGTAGCTGCTGCATCTCCTCCTCGACGATCGGGACGAAGCGGTCGGCGAGGTGGTGCACCGGGTGGCTCGTGTCCAGGACCTGCTCCTGGAGGGCGCGGCGCACTGTCCGGACGGGACCGCGCGAGATCAGCACGTTGGCGGGCTGGAAGTGGGACAGCGCCGCGCGCTTCTCGCTGCTGGCCGGGGAGAACGGTTCCGGTGACTGCGCCAGGACGGTATCGACGTCCGCCGGTGCGAGCACCACCGCCTGCTTTCGGATCGGGAGCTTCAGCATGAGCGGTCCGTCCGGGTACTTCTCATGAAGCGTCCTGACGACGCCCACGGCTTTCGAGTCGAGGTCGAGGCGGGCGGCCAGACCGACGGCCCAGGGGCGACGGATGATGGGCCCCTTGGCGACGGTGGGCAGGAAGACGCCCATCAGCAACCGGGCGGTGTCCAGCGCGGACGCGGTGGGGAGGGGTGGGGTCGGCATGCGGGGGTCCATCCTGTTGCGGTCGGGGGCCCTCTCCACCCTGCCAAGCCTGGGCCGCGACCACAACGCCTTTGTGCAGGGCCGCCGGCCGCCCGTTCGGGCCGTCGTCCTTTCGACAACGAATTCCAGGCGGCGCTAGACTGGGGGGACAAGCGTCGACCCGGCAATCACCGGTGAGCTTCCGGAAGAAAGGCCGCCCACCGTGGCGGCCCGTAGAACCGGACGGGTGGCCCGTCACAGCCAGAACGAGCGGCGGCCCCGGCTGCGGTGCCAACGGCACGGCGGACGACGGCGGCAAGTGAGGTGGTACCGCGGGTCCTGGACCCCCGCGGCCGGTCAGGCAACCGGCGGTGGGCGGAAGGGGAACCGTCCTCACGGCAGGATTCCTGCTCCACCCGACGCCGCCGCACACAGGATGAGAACCATGCCGCAGATCTACCCCAAAGCCGTGTCGCCCGACGACAGCGGTACCTCCTCCGGAACCAGTGCCTCGCCGCGCTTCCCCGAGCTCGAGGAACGCGTGCTCCGCTACTGGCAGGAGGACGGCACCTTCCAGGCGTCCATCGACGCCCGGGATCCCGGCGTCGACGGTTCCAACGAATTCGTGTTCTACGACGGCCCGCCCTTCGCCAACGGCCTGCCGCACTACGGACACCTCCTCACCGGCTACGCGAAGGACCTCGTAGGCCGGTACCAGACGCAGCGCGGCCACCGCGTGGAACGGCGCTTCGGCTGGGACACGCACGGCCTGCCCGCCGAGCTCGAGGCCATGAAGCAACTCGGCATGACGGACAAGCAGCAGATCCTCGCCATGGGCATCGACAACTTCAACGACGCCGCCCGGGCCTCGGTCATGAAGTACGCGGGGGAGTGGCGCGACTACGTGACCCGCCAGGCCCGCTGGGTGGACTTCGACAACGACTACAAGACCCTCAACCCGGAGTACATGGAGTCCGTGCTGTGGGCGTTCAAGACGCTCCACGAGAAGGGCCTGACCTACAACGGGTACCGCGTCCTGCCGTACTGCTGGAACGACGAGACGCCGCTGTCCAACCACGAACTCCGGATGGACGAGGACGTCTACCAGGACCGCCAGGACCAGACCGTCACGGTCACCTTCCCGATCCTCGCCGGCGAATCGGACCTGTCGAAGGACCTCGCAGGGGTCCAGGCCCTCGCCTGGACCACGACGCCGTGGACGCTCCCCACCAACGCGGCGCTCGCCGTCGGACCCGACATCGCCTACGTCGTCGTCGCGGCTCAGCGCGACGGCGAGGCGGGCCGGTACCTGCTGGCGGAGGACCTGCTCGGCAACTACGCCAAGGACCTCGGCTTCGCCGACGCCGCGGCCGCGCGCGACGCCGTCACCTCCCGCCACCTGGGCTCCGAGCTCGAAGGCCTCACCTACCAGCCGCTGTGGGACTACCTCGCCGATCCGGAGGAGGGCGGGTACCGCAACGCGTTCCGCTTCCTCGTCGCGGACTATGTCACGACGACGGACGGCACCGGCCTCGTCCATCAGGCCCCCGCCTACGGCGAGGAGGACCAGAAGGTCTGCGAGGACGCCGGCATCCAGGTGATCCTCTCGGTCGACGAGGGCGCGAAGTTCCTGCCGATGTTCGGCGCAGGGCCGCTCGCGGAGATCGTCGGGCTGCAGGTCTTCGAGGCGAACAAGCACATCACGCGCGTGCTGAAGTCCGGGGGGCGCCTCGTGCGCCAGGCCAGCTACGTGCACAGCTACCCTCACTGCTGGCGGTGCCGCAACCCGCTCATCTACCGCGCCGTGTCCTCCTGGTACGTCGAGGTCACCAAGATCCGGGACCGCATGGTGGAACTCAACCAGGACATCACCTGGATCCCCGGCAACGTCAAGGACGGCCAGTTCGGCAAGTGGCTCTCCAACGCGCGTGACTGGTCGATCAGCCGCAACCGCTTCTGGGGCAGCCCCATCCCGGTGTGGCAGTCGGACAACCCCGAGTACCCCCGCACCGACGTCTACGGCTCGCTCGCCGAACTCGAGGCCGATTTCGGTCGCCTCCCGCTCAACAAGCAGGGGGAGGTGGACCTCCACCGCCCCTTCATCGACGAACTCACCCGGCCGAACCCGGACGATCCGACCGGGCAGTCCACCATGCGCCGCGTCGAGGACGTCCTCGACGTGTGGTTCGACTCCGGGTCGATGCCCTACGGCCAGGTGCACTACCCGTTCGAGAACGAGCAGTGGTTCGACACCCACAATCCGGCGGACTTCATCGTCGAGTACATCGGGCAGACCCGCGGCTGGTTCTACATGCTGCACATCCTGTCCACGGCGCTGTTCGACCGGCCGGCGTTCCGTAACGTGATCAGCCATGGCATCGTGCTGGGTTCCGACGGGCAGAAGATGTCCAAGAGCCTCCGCAACTACCCGGACGTCTCCGAGGTCTTCGACCGCGACGGATCGGACGCCATGCGCTGGTTCCTCATGGCCTCGCCGATCCTCCGCGGCGGCAACCTCGTGGTCACGGAGCAGGGGATCCGCGAGGGCGTCCGCCAGGTGATCCTGCCGCTGTGGAACGTGTGGCACTTCTTCAGCCTCTACACGAACGCCGCCAACGGGGGCGAGGGCTACGAGGCGAAGACCGTTCCGCCGGAGGCCGCCGCGCACCTGAGCGAGCCGATCGACCGCTACATCCTCGCGAACACGGGCATCCTCGTCCGCGACCTCACCGAGGCACTCGACGCCTTCACCATCAGCGACGCGTGCGAGTCCCTGCGCCGCTATCTGGACACGCTCACCAACTGGTACGTCCGCCGGAGCCGCCAGCGGTTCTTCGACGAGGACACCGACGCCTTCGACGTCCTCTACACGTGCCTCGAGGCCGTGTGCCGGGTCGCGGCTCCGCTGCTTCCCCTCGTCACGGAGGAGATCTGGCGCGGTCTCACCGGCGGCCGGTCCGTGCACCTCACCGACTGGCCCGAGGCGGCGTCGTTCCCTGCCGCTCCGGACCTCGTCGAGCAGATGGACCGCACGCGCCAGGTGTGCTCGGTGGGCTCCAGCCTGCGGAAGGCCGCGAATCTCAGGGTGAGGCTCCCGCTCCGGGAGCTGACCGTCGTCGCACCCGGGGCCGCGGACCTGTCGGGGCAGTACTCCTCCATCATCGAGGACGAACTCAACCTGAAGGGCGTCCGTCTCATCGACTCCGCCGATGCGGAGCCTGCCGAGTTCGGGATCACGCAGCGCCTCGTGGTCAATGCCCGCGCGGCCGGGCCCCGCCTCGGCAAGAACGTGCAGACCGTCATCAAGGCGTCGAAGGCGGGGGACTGGTCCGTGGACGACGACGGCGGCGTCACCGCCGGTGGCCTCGCCCTCGAGCCGCACGAGTACACGCTCGACACCGTGGTGGAGGGCAACGACGCCGGCTCGAAGGCCGTCACGGTCCTCCCGGGCGGCGGGTTCCTGGTCCTCGACACCGAGGTCACGGAGGAGTTGGCGGCGGAGGGCACGGCGCGCGATGCGATCCGCGCCATCCAGCAGGCCCGGCGCGACGCCGACCTCGACATCAGCGACCGCATCACCACGACCATCGGCGTCGCGCAGGACCAGGTCGCGGCGCTCGAGGCGAACGCCGAGCTGATCAAGGCGGAGACGCTGACGCGGGAGCTGCGCATCACCGGGCTAGAGGACACGGGCAATGAATTCAGCATCACCGTCGGGAAGCAGGAGCAGCAGCATGGATGACACGAACGGGACCGGCACGGACGGCAGGGCGGAGCTCGACGGCTTCTCGGTCGAGAGCGTGTACGCCGAACTCCTGAGCCGCGCGCCGGAGAACAGGATGGAACCGAGGATGGCGCCGCTGCACCGGGCCATGGAGATCCTCGGGGAGCCGAACAAGGCCTTCCCGATCATCCACATCACCGGGACCAACGGCAAGACGTCGACGGCGCGGATGATCGAGAGCATCCTGCTGGCGCACGACCTGCGGACCGGGCGTTTCACCAGTCCGCACCTCGCGCGCGTCACCGAGCGCATCAGCATCGACGGCGAGCCCGTCCCGGACGAGACGTTCGTCCGGGTGTGGGACGAGATCCGGCCCTACCTCGACATCGTCGACCGTGAGCTCGTCGACGCCTGCGAGCCGCGCCTGACCTACTTCGAGTGCGTGACCGTCCTCGCGTTCGCCATCTTCGCGGACGAACCGATCGACGTCGGAGTGATCGAGGTGGGGCTGGGAGGCATCACCGACGCCACCAATGTCGGCGACGGACAGGTGGCGGTCGTCACCCCGATCTCGCTCGACCACACGGAGCTCCTCGGCGACACCGTCGAGGACATCGCGCTGGAGAAGGCCGGCATCATCAAACCCGGTTCCTTCCTCGTCAGCGCGATCCAGCCCCGCGATGCCGCGCAGGTGCTCCTGGAGCGCGCGCAGGAGGTGGGTGCGGAGTTCCGCTTCGAAGGCGTCGAGTTCGGCGTCGAATCGCGCACGGTCGCCGTCGGAGGGCAGGTGGTGTCCCTCACCGGGCTCGCCGGACGCTACGGTGAGCTGCTCGTGCCGCTGCATGGCGAGCACCAGGCGGAGAACGCCGCCGTAGCGGTCGCGGCGGTCGAGGCGTTCCTCGGCGGTGGCGAGCGCCAGCTCGAGACCGAGCTGATCCGCAACGGGCTGCGTGCCGTCACCTCTCCCGGCCGCCTCGAGGTGGTCCGCACGGCGCCGAGCATCATCGTGGACGCCGCCCATAATCCGGCCGGAGCCCGAGCAGCCGCCAAGGGGATCACCGAGGCTTTCGACTTCACGCGGCTCGTGCTCGTCATCGGGGTCCTGCAGGACAAGGATGCAGCCGGCATGCTCGCCGAACTGCACGAGGAGCTCGGCGGCATCCTGGAGGACGTGTGCCTGACGCAGTCGACGTCGCCCCGGTCGGTACCCGCCGCAGACCTCCTGCAGGCCGCCCTGGCCGCAGGGTTCGCGGAGGAGAACATCAACATCGCTCCCGGGCTGGACGACGCCCTGGAATGGGCGGTGATGAAGGCGGAGGAGAACAACGACCTCGCCGGGGGCATCCTCGTCACCGGTTCCATCACCGTGGTCGGGGAAGCCCGCACGCTCCTGGGGAAGTAGGTGGGCATGGCCCGCAGAACGAAGGCGCAGCGCGAGTGGCGGCCCGGCATGCCGAAGAAGCGCCGGTCCACCAAGATCCTGTTCGCCTCGACCGTCCTGCTGCTCGAGGCGTTCGTGGTGTTCTTCGCCACGCTCGCGGTCTTCGGGCTGCGGCGGGACGAGATCTCGCCCGCCCTGATCCTGACGTCCGGGCTCCTCCTCAGCGTCGTGCTGGTCCTGACGTGCGCCGTGCTCACGAAGAAGTGGGGGATCGGTCTCGGCTGGATCCTCCAGCTCGTGATCATCGCCGGCGGTTTCCTCGAACCGACCATGTTCCTGGTGGGCGTCGCATTCGCCGGAACCTGGCTCTACGGCATCCGGCAGGGGATGCGCGTGGACCGCGAGAACACGGAACGGGACCGGCTGCAGGCCGAGTGGGAGAAGGCCAACCCCGAATAACGCTGCGGCCTTTAGTAGAGTCGAGCGTGATACCCGCCCGCAGCGCCGTGCATCACGGCGCCCGCCATCCCAGGAGTCCCCATGAGCGTTGAGCGCACCCTTGTCCTCGTCAAGCCCGACGGCGTGTCCCGAGGCCTGACCGGCACCATCCTGTCCCGCATCGAGGCGAAGGGTTACACCATCGCCGAACTCAAGCGCGTCCATGCCACGCGGGAGCTCCTGGAGGAGCACTACGCGGAGCACGTCGGCAAGCCGTTCTTCGAGCCGCTCGTCGAGTTCATGCTGAGCGGCCCGATCGTCGCCGCCGTCTTCGAAGGCCAGCGCGTCATCGAGGGCTTCCGGTCGCTGGCGGGCGCCACGGAGCCGACGACGGCGGCTCCCGGTACCATCCGCGGCGATCTGGGCCGGGACTGGGGCGTCAAGGTCCAGCAGAACCTCGTGCACGGTTCCGACTCCGCGGAGTCCGCGGAGCGCGAGATCGGCATCTGGTTCGCCTGATACCGCCTCGGAAAGAGTGTTGCCCCGGGTCGTGTGCCCGGGGCAACTGCTTTGGTAGGTTAGGGCCATGATGACCTACCGCAGACTGGGCTCTTCCGGGCTCAGCGTTTCCACCGTCGGGCTCGGCTGCAACAACCTGGGCAGGGCCGGCACCACCTCCGAGTCGCAGGAGGGCACCGATGCCGTGGTGCACGCCGCGCTCGACGCGGGCATCACCCTCTTCGACGTCGCCGATATGTACGGCAAGGCACCCGGCGTCAGCGAGGTGCAGCTGGGCGCGGCACTCGGCAGCAGGCGCGACGACGTCGTGCTCGCCACGAAGTTCGGCCTCGACATGGGCGGCGTGAACGGACCGGACTGGAATGCCCGCGGCTCCCGGCGCTACATCATCCGCGCGGTCGAGGCCTCGCTCCGCCGCCTCGGCACCGACTGGATCGACCTGTACCAGTACCACGCCCCGGACGCGCTGACGCCGATCGAGGAGACCCTCGCAGCCCTCGACGACCTGGTGACGAGCGGCAAGGTGCGCTACCTGGGACACTCCAACTTCGCGGGCTGGCAGATCGCCGAGGCCGAGTTCACCGCACGCAGCGGTGGCTACACACCCTTCATCTCCGCGCAGAATCCCTACAACCTGCTGGACCGCCGCCTGGAGCGCGAGGTGGTCCCAGCCGTCGAAGCCTACGGTCTCGGCGTCCTGCCCTATTTCCCGCTGGCCAACGGCCTCCTGACCGGCAAGTACCGCCGGAACGAGGTGCCTGCCGGCAGCAGGCTCACCCACTCGCGCCAGAACGTGTTGGAGTCGGCGGACTGGGACCAGCTGGAGGCTTTCTCTGCTTTCGCCTCCGAGCGCGGCGTCAGCGAGGTGCAGGTCGCGTTCTCCTGGCTCGCCGCCCAGCCTTCCGTGAGATCGGTCATCGCGGGCGCCACCACTCCGGAGCAGGTTCGGCAGAACGCGGCGGCGGCGGACTGGACGCCGTCCGGCGAGGATCTCGCCGAGCTGGACCGCATCTTCCCGCGCCCGGCGGCCTGACGGAGCACGTCCCGAGCCCGGACCGCGACGGCCCCGACGCGGACGGAACCGCTTCTTCCCCGGGCGGCATGAGAATTCGCCGTACTACCCGGTTCGACGGCGACAGCGACGGCGTAGGATGCGGGTCATGACGATGGGGGAGAAGCGTGGCAGGGCCGCACCATGATCGAACTGGTCGGGCTGGCCGTGAGAATCGCCTTCGCCGCGCTGGTGGAGTCGTTCCCGTACTGGAGTCTCTCCGGGCGCCGCACGTACCGGGACTACCTCCGCGCAGTGCAGCCGGGCGTCACGGCGCTGTCGAGGCGCGAGTGGCGGGCTGCCGGGCGGTCGGGAGATCCGCGCGGCTCCTCGTGACGGACCCGGGGTTCCATACACTGGTCCCATGAGCAGCTCCGAGACCGTCGAGGGATCTCAGATCATTCTGGTGAACGATGGCGGTGTTGCTGCAGCTGCGCGATGACAAGCCCTGGATTCCGTTCCCCGACATGTGGGCCATCCCAGGGGGATGCTGGATCCCGGTGAGTCGGCGCAGGCCTGTATCGAACGTGAGGTGCGCGAGGAACTGGGTGTGACCTCTCCTGCCGGCTCGGTTCGCTTCCTCGGCAGGGCGCACAGGCATTACGGAATCGAATACACCTTCACCGCACCATGTGAAGCAGACCCGCGGGACCTGACCTTGACCGAAGGCCAGCGTGTCGACTGGTTCCTCCACCGCCAGACAGCAGGAATGCACCTGGCGTACGAGGACAACGCTGTACTCGAGGACTTCTTCAGGAACCGTTTCGGAACCAGCCCGACGACCTCAGGACCCGAAGGGCGCCAGCCCCACGGTGGTGAGACCAATGGCCCAAGCGGTCGAATCGGTGCGATGTGCAACAGAATGTCCGAACCCTGGTCCACCGCCGATGTCGACGCTCAGCGACTGGTCCCGTACCTGGTCAGGACCACCCCGCCGGGAAACGTCCGGGTCTCCTCCAGGGACAGGTTCACCCCGTTGTCGAGGGCTGTGAAGAACGGCGTGCCGCCGCCCACCAGGACCGGATGGGTGACGATCACGTACTCGTCGATCAGCCCGGCCCGCATGGCCGCTGCAGCGAGCGTGGCGCCGCCGATGTCCATGGCGCCGTCGTCGTCGGCCTTGAGCCTGCTGATCTCGGCGACGGCGTCGCCGGTGACCAGGCGGGTATTCCAGTCGACCGTGCTGGTGCTGGAGGAGAACACCACCTTCGGCATGGCCCGCCAGCGGCGGGCGTACTCGATGCGCGCCGGTGTAGCGCCAGGCTGCTGGTCGGCGGTCGGCCAATGGGAGCTCATCGTGTCCCACAGCCTGCGACCGTACAGAGCCAGGCCCGTCGCCCCCACCCGGTCGGACCACCAGTGGAACAGCTCGTCGCTCGGTACGCTCCAGCCGAGGTCGTCACCGGGCGCGGCGACATAACCGTCCACGCTCGCGTTCAGGGCGAAGGTCAGTGTGCGCACGGCGTCTGAATCAGGCCCACGTGTCCGCTTCGACTGCGCCGCTGTCCTCGCTCACGGGCACCGTTCTGGTTGCGTTGATGCGCATCGTGGTCAGGTGCAGGGTGCCCAGGACCAGGAAGAGCATGGACAGCCCGAGGTCCGTCCAGAATGCGCTGGGGTTCGGTACGGCATCGAACAGTGGTTTGACCAGCTCGCCCACGGCCAGGGAGAAGATGAGGGTGAAGCCCAGAACGTGGATGGCCGGCAGCAGAAGCAGCCCGATCCCGTGCGACCTGTAGGACAGGACGGCGAGGATCAGGAAGGCGGGCATGATGAAGCACAGGTCCAGGATGAAGATCGAGTAGAGGGAGTCGATCTGCTCTCCGGTGCGCATCAGGGGCAGGAGCATCCCTATCCAGAGAGGGTAGAAGACGAGGGGTTGCAGCATGGCGCCGGAAGCTGACACCAACCGAACCGCTTTCGGCAGGGAAGGTTGGGGGAGGTCACGGCGGAGGTGGGCTCCGGCGCAGACCAGCGCCCAGAGGGCCAGGGTGAAAACCGCCATGTACGCGAGGTACAGCTCGTTGTAAGCGCGCTCGATGACGTAGATCCCGTATGCGTAGAACAGGAACCCCAGGAGCCCCAGAGCCACGATCTGGCGTTTCACCCGGCCACCGTGAGCCGTGATCGCCAGGTACAGGAGACCCAGCGCGGCAGCCACGGAGAGCAGGTCCTGTGAGAAGGCCCCTGGGATGAGCTCCTCGCCGACGACGCCGCCGTACACTGCGGGACGCCACAGCCCTGCCGCTGCGGCGACGAGTGTCAGGACGCCGGTGATGGCCCACAGGGACCGGTGAAGGGTGAGATGAGTGAGCACGGTGTGCTCCTTTCGGGGTCGTGGGCGGTGCCATGTGCCCGCATTGGCCTTCCTTCAGCTGACCATGACCTGCTGGTCGACCCACCGCTCCAGCGGAGGAATCATCAGCAGGACCGCCACGACGCTCACCATCAGTACGTGCACGAAAGCATTCCACGCGGTGGTCCCGGTCGACTCGCCTCCGCCGACGGCGGCGAACCAATAGGGCACGAGGGTGAGAAGCCCCAGCCCCGCTGAACCGAGTGCTGCGTATTCCCACCAACTCCACTGTGCGAACAGGGCCCACGTGGCTACGCAGAAGCCGAGCACGGTCACCAGGGAGAGCACCATCGTGATGCCCCACAGGATCCCGGAGGTATTCACGCCCCGGGTGGCGAAGGTGGGAGTGACCCAGAGCCAGCTGCTGCCGGCCATCAACAGGGCGATACCGCCGAGGGTGCGAAGAGTGAACATGAGTCCAGCCTCGGTGCCCGTCACCTGCCTACCTAGGGTCAAAAGTCCCGATGCCGGCGTTGGTCTTCCAGTTCCTCGGCGCCACCTCTGGTCAACAGTGTCAGCGGTCAGGTGTACACCTTGTTTACCACTGACAGGGAGGGGCAGACGTGCCAACCAGCAGACAGCACCCGCACCCGTCCGGGCAGGTCGTCTCCGTGCGACTGCCACCGGACATCATCAAACGGATCGACGCGCTGGCCGAGCACACGGGACGCAGCCGCGGACTCTACATTCGCCTCGCGCTGAGCGCATTCCTGCCGCAGCTCGAGGAGGATCACTGGAACCACAAGACCGCCCGCTACGAGCGGGAAGGATTCGATCGTGACTTCGTGCAGATCACCACGCATCTGATGGAAGACCCGGAGGCCGGCCCCTAGGCGAATGACCCGCTACCCCTACGCGCTTCGTTCTGCGGATGCATCGGAGATCCGGACAGGCTCGGAGGCGCGACTGCGGGGACACGCGAACGGATGTCTATTTCTCGATCGGGGCACGAGGGCCGGGGCCTGGCGTCTGGCCGTCTGGTGACGTCGAGACGGCCCAGGTTCACGTGCGGCCATGCCGGGCGCGGATCCGGTCAGGAGGGCTGTGGCCGGCCGGGTCGGGTCTTCGGTGGTGGAGGCAGCAGCGCCGGGCGCATGCTTCGGGGGCGTTCCACCTGGCCCTGGGGGTATCCCCCTGCCTGGCGGACGGATCCCACGGTGCGATGGGTCCGGACCCACGATGCAGGGAAAAGGCCGGGACAGTTCAGCTCACTGAGCCCGACGCAGCGGGACCACGAGGGTGTCGACGAGCAGCAGGCATGCTGCGGCGGTCGGGATGGCGACGAGGGCTCCCGGCAGGCCTAGCAGCGCGCCGCCTGCAGTTGCCGCGATCAGCACCCACGCGCCCGGCACCTGGACTGCCTTGCTCATCACGCGTGGCGTCAGGAGATACGCCTCGACTTGCATGTAAATGAGCATGGCCACCAGGACGATGATGGCCGCCAAGAGGGAATGGAGGAGGGCTGCGACGGTCATGACGACGGTCGTGAGGATGGTTCCGATGAGGGGGATCAGCGTGACGAAGAACGCCGCGATCGAGATGAGCGCGGCGAACGGCACCCCGGTGAGAGTGAGCAGGATGAAGCTGAAGGTCGCATTCAGGAGTGCGAGGACCACCATCCCGCTCAGGTACTTTCCGACGGAATCGGCGATCTTCTCCGTGAGGTACACCGTGGTCCTGCGTCGGGACGCCGGGAGGAGGGCGTAGAGGCCATGCTTGATGCGTGGCAGTCCGGCGAGGAAGTAGAGGGTGAGGATGGCGATGAAGATGATGGACGAGACGACGTTCCCTGCTCCGATGCCAGCGCCCACCACGCCGCTGGCGATGTTCGCCAGGACATCCGGGCGAACGAGCACCTGATCCACGGATCCCAGAGCAGTGACCAGGGCTCCGCCCGTCAGGTCGTCGAAGCGCTGGAACCACTCCTCCCCCGTCATTCCCCTTATCGCCGCCGGCAGTGTCTGGATCAGGGCCGTCACCTGCGTGACGACGAACGGGACGACGAGGGAGACCAGGCTCGCGGTCAAGAGGGCGACAGCGACTCCGATCATGGCCACGGCTCCGCCCCGACCCATCCGTGCGCGGCACAGCCGGCGGACGAGCGGATTGAGGCCGAGTGCGAGGAACAGTGCGGCGCCGAGGGACATGACGATCGAGCGCAGGGAGAACAGCACGGAGGCCAGGAGGATCGCCACGAGGACCCCGGCCGTCACCCGGAGGCCCATCCCGAAGAGGGTAGGGATCCGCCCGGGCTCGGGCGAGGTCACCTCCGGCAGGTGCGCCGTCACCGTGCGGGTCGTGCCGTTCCGTGAGCTGTCGTCGGGATTCACAGCGTCTCCTCCTCTGGTGGGCCGATCAGCCCGTCGTCGTGAGCGGCGCGGGACCGGCGCTGAAGGCTCCGGACGGCTGCTGGATCGCGTGCTTCTTGAGCCGCTCGTCTTCACCTCCAGGACCGCTCCCTGGGTCGGGGACATAGCGGGGGTCCTGGCCGGTGACGGTCGCGCCGGGGAAGCACCCGTCACCGTCCGTGGCGCCAAGCGTCGGATGCAACGACCCGGCACCAGCAGTCCCTGCTACGGAAGGTCGTCTTCAGGGCCGGAACTCCCCGGTCGTGTGGAGGCTGGGATTCTCCGGAGGGCGCCCTTCAGAATGATCGGAGCCCGGCGCTGCCGGACTCCGATCGGCCGCACCTGGATGTAGTGACCACGGACGGTGAGCTAGACCGACCGGCGGTGGAGTAGCCAGCCAACGGCGACACCGACGGCGGTGGCCACTGCGAGAGTGACCCACAAGGGAAGGGACACGCTGAGGAACAACAACGAGATACTTGCCACCTCCCTGTTCTGCGCGATGAAGATCACGGCCACGGCGGCAAGGATGATTGCCGTGATCTGCTGACCGGTGAGCCGACGCTTCTGCGGCCTCGCTGTGTTCCTGCCTTTGACTTCGTTCTGCCCGGTCATGACGATTCCTTTCCTCAATTCGTTAGGGTCCGCAACAGGTAATGGTTCGCGCCGGCTCCCGAAGAACGATCGGGCGCCCAGTTGATCGCTTCAAAGCGTCTTCGTCGTCGTCGTCGTCGGGCCGGCTTCATGCTTTGCCGGCGAGCGCCCGGTCCTTCAGTACTGTGAACTCCGGCCCGGAGATGGTGCCTGAGTCCAGAAGCGTCTTCGCCCTCGCGATCTCCTCGGCCGAGCTTGGTGCCGACAGACCGCGGATGTAGTCCTCCGCCGCCTCCTGTGCAGCTCCGGCACGCGCAGCCTCGCGGCCGACCATTCCCGAACCACGGCTCAGGAGGTAGGCCACGACAGTCAGGAACGGGAGGAAGACGAGGAAGATCACCCACAGCGCCTTCGCCCATCCACTGATACTCCGATCCCGGAAGAGATCGATGACGACCTGGAAGAGGACGATCAGATAGGCGAACATCGCAAAGAACCAGAAAAACAGCCAGAAGACATCCCAGATATTCTCCAAAACATTCATTGCTCTACTCCTGTTGACTGTGTCACCATGCCGCGCCCCGGGGAGGTGGCCGACTCTGATGCGTCAAGTCTGATGACCCGCGGAACCGGTCAGAAGGGCCCAAAGTCCTGTTCTCCTGCAGCCGCTCCAGTGCGCGAGGAATTGAGCGAATGGCCGTAGGTGACATTCCTGCACCTAGTTGCCATAACGGTAACTAGGTGCGAGAGTGGTCTGCATGGATAGAGACCTCACCCCCGATGACGCCCGTGCCGCACTGATCGGTGCCACCTCCTCCGCCCAGCGGCTACGGCACCGCGCGCGCTGGGCCGGCACCAAGCTCCTGATCTTCGGTACCGGCATGGGGCTGGTCACGTTGGCCGTGGGTCTTGTCGAGTCCAAGCTGCTGGGCGCCGCGGTCTTCCTGGCCTGGGGCGTGCTCGCCGTGCTCATGAGCCGCTGGGCTCGCCGTCGCACCGCGCACCTGCCGGGGACGAGCACCCGCATTGCGCCGTACTGGGCGCTCGGCTTCGCGTTCTACGCGGTGGCCATCGCCGCGGGCGGCGACGAGTACGGCAACCCTGGCTACTGGGTTCCGGCCGCCGTCGTCGTCGCCCTGCCGATGCTCGTCGGCTCGATCCGTGAGCGACGGGCATGACCGCCGGCCAGCACCCGCGCCACAGCCTCGATGACCTGCTCACCCACCCGGTCCGCTTCTCGATCGTCGCCGCACTCCACGGGTTGGAGAAGGCCGAATTCGCCGCGGTGCGGGACAGTGTGGAAATCACCGCGCCCACCCTGTCCAAGCAGGTAGCGCTGCTGGAGGGCGCCGGTTACGTAGGCGTCGAGAAGGGCCGGGTCGGCCGCCAGGCCCGTACGTGGCTATCGCTCACCGACGCAGGGAAGGACGCCTACACGCAACACCTGGGCGCGCTCCGCCGGATCGCCGGCCTCCCCGGCTGACAGGCACTACCCAGGAGCCAAAGGCCCTCCGGCCACCGGTTCAGTGCACGGACGTGTTCACTGATCCGCAGCCGCTCGAGGCCAGTACCTGCTGGTCGGTAGGTGCGGCACGTGGCGGAACAGGGGGACCCGGCCTGCGAACGCCTTCGGTGTCCGAGGGGGATCCGAGCCGTCAGGGACCTCGTTGCTGCCGAGGGCGTGCACGTGCAGAACCTCGGATCCCGCTCCAACCTCAGGTGCGGCCGGTCTCGTGAGCCCACATGGCGAGCTCGACCCGATTACGCGCGCCGAGCTTGCGCATCAGGCTGGCCAGATGGGTCTTGACGGTGCTGGGACTGACGTGGAGATCGGCGGCGATCTCACCGTTGGTTCGGCCCTGCGCCACCGTGAGGAGCACTTGCTCCTCACGGGAGGTGAGCGGTTCTATCGGCTGCGCGGATGGTTTCTTCTGCGATCCGGCGAATGCCGCAAGGAGGCGGACGGTGACGCTGGGAGCGATCAGAGCATCGCCATCGGCTGCAGCGTGGATCGCCTGGGTCAGCAGCACAGGTCCGGCGTCCTTGAGCAGGAACCCCCGGGCGCCGGCCTTCAATGCCCCGTGGACGTACTCGTCGAGGTCGAAGGTGGTGATCACGACGATCGGCAGGGGGTCGGCGACCTCGGGTCCGGCGAGCTGGCGCGTGGCTTCGATGCCGTCCATCAGGGGCATGCGGATGTCGAACAGGCACACGTCCGGGTGCAGTCGACGCGCCAGTCCGACTGCCTGTCGCCCATCGGTCGCGGCGCCCACGACCTCGATGTCGGGCTGGGCGTTCAGCAGCATCGTCAGGCCGGTGCGCACGATGTCCTGATCGTCGGCGATGAGCACCCGGATGGTCATCGGGGAGCGCCCGCTCGGGGCAGCATCGCCTCCACCCGCCAGCCACCGCCTGCGCTCGGGCCGGCCTGGAACGTGCCGCCCAGCAGCTTGGCGCGTTCCTGAATACCGGCCAGGCCGTAGCCCGACGCGCTGCCGTCGGCCGTGCTGACGGCGCCATCGTCGTCGACCGTCAGCTGCACCCGGTCGGCGTCACCCACGACACGCACGGCTACCCGCGTCGCGCAGCGGGCGTGCCGTCGCGCGTTCGTCACCGACTCCTGGGCCAGACGGTAGAGCGCGGCCCCGACAGCGGGGCTGAGATCGTCGAGCTCACCTGACAGCTCCACATCGACCTGCGGCTCTCCCTCGGCTCGACCGGCGAGTCGCTTGAGGTCAGCCACGCCCGGGCTCGGCGCGAAGTCCGCCACCTCGGTGGCGCGAAGGACGCCGACCATGGTGCGCAACTCGGTCAGCGTTCGCGAGGCCGCGTCCTCGATGACAGCGAGGACCTCACTGGCCCGCTCGGGGTGTGATGCTGCGACGGCACGTCCGGCCTGGGCCTGGATGGCGATGCCGGAGACGTGGTGGGCAACAGTGTCATGGAGGTCACGGGCCAGCTGCTCGCGCTCCCGAGCTGTGGCTTCGTCGATATCGCGGGTGCGCGCGTACGCGTGGTAGCGGATTGCAGCACCCGAGGCTGCGGCGAACAGGAAGAAGGCGTACGCAGCCACCGTGTCTGCCGGGCTGGTCGGGTCGGCGAGGTGGGTGACGACCAGCCAGACCAGGATGACCCCCAGGCCGGTCGCGGCCTCGCGGCCGGCTCCCCACCGGAACAGCGCGTAGGCCAGGACGAGCACGCCCGAGATGCTCGTCAGCAGACCGGCGTCCTCACCTGCGAGGATCCTCGCGACGTCCACAGCCGTCAGTGTGCCGAAGGAGATCACGACCGCCACCAGGGGGCGGGTGCGGCGCCACCACAGGGGAGCAAGGACCACGAACACCGCGGCGAGTGCCAGCGGGCGTGACGTCAGGTCGTCGCGGAGCACCGCCTCCAGGACGGACCACGTCAGGAGTACCGCGATGAGCGCCCCGTCGCGCCACACCCGCCGCGGGGGGTTCGCCGGTCGAGGCTCAGCCCACAACGAGCGCAGCGCCTTCGTCACCATCCGTCCAGCGTAGGGCCAGCGCGGCAGCCGCGGATCAGCCGAAAGCACGAGAGAAAGACCATGCCATCGGCCAGGTGAACTCCGGCCTCCGGGCCGATGCGCCCGCCGCCGGGCCCAGCGATCGTGGACCTATCGACCCTCACCCACCACAACGGAGCCCAGCATGAGAACACGTCAAGCCACCACCACATTTGAAGACCAGCGGATCCCTGTGAAAGCCAAGCTCGCCGCAGCGTGGACGAGCTTCATGTTCCTGTACGTCTACGTGGACATCCTCGCCTTCTTCAAGCCCGGCGTCGTCGATGACATCCTCGTCGGCGTCGTCTGGAAGTTCGACATCAGCCAGGCGTTGCTGACCGCCTTCCTCGCGCTCATGGCAATCCCGATCTTCATGATCGTGCTGTCCATGACGCTGCCCGCCCGGGCGAACCGCATCACGAACCTCACCGTGGCTTCGGTACAGGTCCCCTTCGCGGCATTCAACGCGGTGGGCGAGTCCTGGACGTACTTCTACGGTCTCGGCGTCGTACTGGAGGTGATCGTTCTCGCCCTCATCCTGCGGTACGCCTGGACCTGGCCCCGCACCGCACCGTCGGCGACCATGGCCACCAGCCCGGACCGTGCAGCCGTCCGCGCCCAGCCGACCTAAACCATGACGGAAGGCACAGCACACGTACGGCCAGGGGTCCGTCCGGGTCCGGCATCGCGTGTAATTCGTTGCACCAGCAGGCCGCGGGGGACCTGCCGCAGAGAGGTGCCGAAGGGCCCTGCTCAGGCAGGCGGCGGCGGAGGATGGTGGAGGTTCTGCAACACATCAGGGCAGGTTACTGCCCGTGGTCCACCCCTAGGAGAACCCACCATGAGGATCACGACGCTCACCCTTACGCGCTTGGCCGCAGCTTCCGCAGTCCTCGCGGGTCTCTTGTATATTCTCATCCAGTTCGTCCACCCTGCCGATGTCGTCGCTTCGCTGTCGACGCCGCAGTGGGCGGTGGTCCACGTCTTGAGTTTCGTCGAGGCGATCCTGGCCCTCATCGGAATCACCGGCATCTATCTCAGGGAGGTACGCCGATCCGGAGTGCCTGGTTTCATCGGGTACGCGCTGTTCGGAATATTCTTCGTCCTGCAAGCAGCCTTCAATTTCGCCGAAGCCTTCATCGCCCCTCTTTTCGTCGCTGACGCACCACAGGTGTCGACGGATATCGTCGGATTGTTCGGCCGGTATGATCCCGTCTCGGATCTGGGGCCGCTGGCCGCGCTTCCCAGCATCGGGGGCCTGCTCTACGTAGGTGGCGCGCTCCTGTTCGGTGTGGCCGTCATTCGCGCCCGTGTGCTTTCCCGTGGAGCAGGGATCCTCCTGATCGTTGCTGCCGCAGTGACACCAGTAGCCGGTGCGATCCTGCCCCACACGCTTGAACGGATGGCTGCGGTGCCCATGGGCCTCGCCCTGATCTGGCTCGGCTACTCCCTCTGGTCCGACCAGCGGACGAGTAGCTCCGTGCCACCCGCGCCGGTGACGGACACCCCCGCCAAACCAGCACCCGCTTGAGCGGATAGGAGAAATTTGATCCCTCCTGTCCTTCGCTCGCGGCCTCCCGTGCCAATGCATTCCTGGCGCGCCGCGCATCACGCCGGAACCCCATCGATGCCCACAGCCAGGACCGCCAGGGCCCGGCCCACCTGCCCTACCAAGGCGCCTTCAACGGTCCCGGCCGCTTCCAGCGTCCTTTTCACTCCTCGGAGCACGCACCGCCCACCGCCTATGAATCGAGCCCATCGTGGCCAACACACCAGAAACCCCAGTTCCCACCTCCGCATCTCACCGCGACGGCCCTGATCGATCACCTAGCGAGGATGTGAAGAAATGGCATATCGGGTGGACCGTGGTCGGTTCTTTGACCGCGGGACTCCTTGCTGCTCTGCTCCTTGTCGCCACCCCCTTCATCCGGGCGCAGGAGAGCGAGGTGACCGGTGCAGTGCTATGTGGATTCGCCGTGGGCTGGGCGATGTTGGCGTTTCTCTCCATCAGGTTCACGAACCAGCCACAGCGCTGGGCCTTCGCTCCGGCTGCGTTCTTCGGTATAAGCGGTCTTCTTCTGGTGGTGTTCGGCTCCTCGGTCGACGGGGTGCTCAGCTGGATATGGCCTCCCTCGCTGCTTGCGTTGGTGATCTGGATGTTCATTCACGCTCGACGACGACTCGATAGTAGGAGTAGAGGCTGGCTGCTCTACCCGGTGATGGCCGTCTTGGCACTTCTATCGATCGGTGGCGGCTACCAGACCGTCGCACTCGCGGCAGATGCCAGTGCCCACCCGATGCCAGGTGAGCTGATTGATGTCGGCGGCCATAGCCTCCACCTGTACTGCGCCGGCTCGGGCAGTCCCACCGTCGTGCTCCAACCCGGCGCAGGAGAAATGTCCTCGAACCATGGGTGGATCAGGCCCGCCGTCGCCCGTGATACCCGTGTCTGTATCTACGACCGCGCCGGCAAAGGCTGGAGCGATCCGGCTGACGCTACGCAGGATGCGTCACAGATAACCACGGAACTCCATACTCTGTTGCACGATGGGAACGTCCCTGGGCCGTACGTGTTGGCCGGTCATTCCTTCGGCGGCCTCTACGTACTCACGTTCGCCGCCCGCTACCCCGACGAGGTCGTGGGCATGGTGCTGATAGACTCCACCGCGCCTCAATCGCCACCGGCAGGGGACCCGGAGGCACCGGCGGCGAGCAGCGTGGGTGATTACTCCGTCATGGGCCGGATCTCGACGTTGATGTCGACCTCGGGTCGGGTAGGGCTGTCGCGCCTCTACTCGCCGTTCGAAGATCTGGACAGTCTCCCGCCTACCTCTCGGGACGAAGTCCGCGCCAACATAGCGACCTCGAACAACCTTCGCAGCACGCTCGACGAGTATGTCCAGGGGAATGCCTCGATGCAGGAAGCTGCAGCACTGACCGACTTCGGCACCAAGCCGCTCATCGTCTTGACAGCCGGCACCGGCAGTGACAGCAAGCACCTCGCTTCAGAGGAGAAACTGGCGGCCCTGTCAACGAACAACCTGCATCTCACCGTCAAGACGGCCACCCACGAATCGCTCATCGCGGACAAGAATGACGCAAGCGTGACGACCCAAGCGATCCTCGACGTTGTCACATCCGTCCGGGATGGAGAGCCACTGGTGAATTGACCGATGTGTGACCGCAGACCTGATCCTGCCCGGGGACTGTCAGAAGAACGGTGTGTGAGGGTCTGGGCCCCCGTGGTCGGCTCAGTGGACGAGCCATGACCGAGCACCCCTGGATCAGACGAACGAGGTGGAGCGGGCGCACGGAAGCCTCCGGCGCCCGCTCGGGCATCATGCCTGGTGGAAGGTCTTCCCGTTGACGCGCTCGGACGCCCCGACGCGGTCGAGGTAGGGGGTGATGCCGCCGAGGTGCAGGGGCCAGCCCGCTCCCATGATCATGCAGAGGTCGATGTCCTCGGGCGCCGCGACGACGCCCTCGGCCAGCATGCGCCCGATCTCGTCCGCCAGGGCGTCCTGCGTACGGCGCAGGACCTCCTCGGCCGAGGACGGGCTGCTGCCGCGGTCCAGGAGCGCCAGCGTGGAGTCCGGGACGGCGTAGCTGCCGTCCTCCTGCTTCTCCCACAGACCCTTGATGCCGGCGTCGATCAGCTTCTGCTGGTTCGCCGACACATGGAAGCGGTCGCCGAACGCCGCGTGCAGCGACTCCTGCACGTGCTGGCCGACGGGCAGCCCCACGAGCGCGAGGAGCCTGAACGGCGTCATGGGCATGCCCATGGGGCGCAGGGCGTTGTCGGCGGTCGCCGCGTCGGTGCCCTCATCGAAGACGGCGGTGATCTCCCCGAACATGCGGCCCAGGATCCGGTTCACGACGAAGGCCGGAGCATCCTGCACCAGCACTGCGTTCTTCTTCAGGCCCTTCGCGAGCACGAAGGCGGTCGCGAGCACGGCGTCGTCGGTCTTCGGAGCGCGCACGACCTCCAGCAGCGGCATCGCGGCGACGGGGTTGAAGAAGTGGAAGCCGACCACGCGCTCCGGGTGCGCCAAGTCGGCGGCCATCTCGGCCACGGACAGCGAGGACGTGTTGGTCGCGAGGATGCACTCGGGGGAGACGACGGCCTCCACCTCCGCGAAGACCTGCTTCTTGACGGACATCTCCTCGAAGACCGCCTCGATCACGAAGTCGGCGTCGGCGAAGACGTCCTTCGACACCGATCCGGTCACGAGCGCCTTGGTCCTGTTGGCCGCGTCCTGGCTCAACCGCTTCCTGCCGAGCAGCTTGTCGACCTCGGCGTGCACGTAGCCGACGCCCTTGTCCACGCGGCCCTGGTCGATGTCGGTCAGGACCACCGGCACCTTGAGCTGTCGGGCGAACAGGAGCGCGAGCTGGCTCGCCATGAGCCCCGCCCCGACGACACCGACCTTGGACACGGGGCGCGCGAGCTTCTTGTCCGGCGCTCCGGCGGGGCGCTTCCCGCGCTTCTGGACGAGATCGAGGAAGGCGTAGACCGTGGCATGGAATTCGGGCGTCTGCATCAGTTCGGCCAGCGCGGTGCACTCGGCCTCGGCGGACTCCTTCCGGGACAGTGTCAGCCCGGCCTCCAGCAGGTCCAGCACGCGCGACGGCGCAGGCGCGGCGTTCGACGTCTTCGCCTCGACGAAGTCGCGGCCGGCCGCGACGGCACCCCTCCACGCGGCGTCGTCGTACTGCGCGCGTTCGGCGCGGCGCTGCTCGACGGCGTCTGCGGCCGCTCCGCCGCGGATCACCCGCGCAGCCCACAGCAGCGACTGCTCGAGGTAGTCGGCGGGCTCGAAGAGCGCATCTGCGATGCCGAGCTCGTAGGCGGCCCGCCCGTCGAGGCTGCGATTGTTGCTGAGCGGGTTCTCGATCATGACCTTCACCGCGTTGGCGGGGCCGATGAGCCGGGGCAGGCGGTAGACGCCGCCCCAGCCCGGGACGAGCCCGATGAACGCCTCGGGCAGGCCGATGCCGTTCGCTCCCGAGGACACCGTGCGGTAGTTCGCGGCGAGGGCGATCTCGAGACCGCCACCGAGGGCGACGCCGTTGATGAAGGCGAAGCTCGGCACGCCCAGGTCCGCGAGGAGGTCGTAGGCCTCGTGGCCGAGTTCGGCCATGAGGCGGCCCAGGTGCTCCGACTTCACGCTCTTGACGGTGCTGAGGTCGGCGCCCGCGACGAGGAAGTAGGGCTTGCCCGTGACGCCGACGCCGACGATCTCACCGCGCCCCGCCCGCGCCTTCAGGCCCTCGAGGGTCCGCCCGAACTCGATGAGGGTGTTCGGTCCCAGGGTCGTGGGCTTCGTGGACTCGAGGTCGTTGTCGAGCGTGATCAGCGCGAGGACACCGGCACCCGCGGGAAGGGTGACGTCCTGGACGTAGGAGTGGGTGACGATCTCGGCGGGGACGAGCCCGGCCAGTTCGTCGTAGCGTTCGAAGCTCATGCTGCATCCTGTCCGTAGTGCTCGTGGTGGGGATTCTCCCAGATGACGGTGGCGCCCATGCCGAGGCCGATGCACATGGTGGTCATGCCGTAGCGGACCGACGGGTCCTCCTCGAACTGGCGGGCGAGCTGGTTCATCAGGCGGACGCCGGAGGAGGCGAGGGGGTGCCCGACGGCGATCGCCCCGCCGTAGCGGTTCACGCGCGGGTCGTCGTCGTCGATGCCGAAGTGGTCGAGGAAGCTCAGGACCTGGACGGCGAACGCCTCGTTGATCTCGAAGAGTCCGATATCGCCGATCTCCAGGCCCGCCTGCCGCAGTGCCTTCTCGGTGGCCGGGACCGGGCCGATGCCCATGACCTCGGGTTCGACGCCGGCGAAGGCGTAGGCGACCAGGCGCATGCGGGTGGGCAGCCCCAGCTCGGCCGCGGCGTCCGCCGATGCGAGGAGGGCCGCGGTGGCGCCGTCGTTGAGTCCCGCCGCGTTTCCTGCAGTGACCCGGCCGTGGGCGCGGAAGGGTGTGCGCAGGGCGGCGAGGTCCTCGACGGTGGTGCCGTGACGCGGCGGCTCGTCGACGGTGTTCAGGGTCCAGCCCGAGCCCGCCTTCCTGCCCGCGACCGGGACGAGGTCGGGCTGGATCTGCCCGGCGTCGTAGGCTGCGGCGAGTTTCTGCTGGCTGCGCACGGCATATGCATCCGCGCGGTCCTTCGTGATGGCCGGGAAGCGATCGTGCAGGTTCTCCGCCGTGTTGCCCATGTTCAGTGCCGCCGGATCGACGATGCGCTCGGACATGAAGCGCGGATTCGGGTCGGCGTCCGCTCCCATGGGGTGGTTGCCCATGTGCTCGACGCCGCCGGCGATCACGACGTCGTACGCGCCGAAGGCGATGCCCGAGGCGGTCGTGGTCACGGCGGTCATGGCGCCCGCACACATGCGGTCGATCGCGAACCCGGGAACCGTACGGGGGAGGCCTGCGAGGAGGGCGGCGGTGCGGCCGATCGTGAGGCCCTGGTCGCCCGTCTGGGTGGTGGCGGCGATGGCGACGTCGTCCACGCGCTCGGGCGGCAGGGACGGATTGCGCCGGAGGAGGTCGCGGATGCACTTGACCACGAGGTCGTCGGCGCGCAGGCCCGCGTAGATGCCCTTGTTCCCCGCCTTCCCGAAGGGGGTCCGCACCCCGTCGACGAAGACGACGTCTCGGACTGCTCGTGACGCGCTCCGCGTGGGCGCGGTCCCGGTTTCTGGGCTCACCTTGTGCTCCTCTTCGAGTTGTTGGTCCGCGCTTATGTTACTGGTGGGTAACATAGCGTGCAAGCGGACCTCCCGAGTCGCCTCCGCTCAGCCCTCGGGCGTCTCCTGGCCGGTCTGCTGCTCCTCCCGCCGGCCCTTCACGGGCAGCGGATCCGGATCGAGGAACGCCACGGTGATGATCGCCGCGACCTGCTCGATCTGCCATGGACGGGCGCCGAGGTCGGCGAGGGCTGCCGAGACGGTCTCGAGCGAGATCTCCGCCGGCGGGCGCCAGGCGATCCGGCGCAGGTAGTCCGGTGTCAGCAGGTTCTCCACCGGCATGCCGAGCTGCTCCGCGCGGTTGGCGACCCGCGGACGTGCCGTCTGCAGGCGCGAGGCTGCTTCCGGGTCCTTCTCCGGCCAGATGCGCGGCGGGGGAGGGGCGTTGGTGGACACGTGCAGGGGCGGGAGCTCGGTGAGCTTCCTCGCCTCGTTGATGCACTTGAGCCAGCGCGGTGCTTCCTTCTGGGCTGCCCGCCCATGGAATCCCCTGGTCGCCAGGAGCTGGGGCACGGTGTTCGGCATGGCCCTGGCAGCCGCCACGATCGCGGAATCCGGGATCAGGCGGCCGGGCGCGACATCGCGGCGCTGGGCGAGGTCCTCGCGTTCCAGCCACATCTGCCGGACGGCGGCCAGCTGCCGCCGGTCACGCAGCTGGTGCAGCCCCGACGTGCGGCGCCACGGGTCGATGCGCGGCTCCGCGGGCGGAGTCCGGCGGATGTGCTCGAACTCCTCCTCGGCGATCGCGAGTTTGCCGTCGCTCTCGAGGAGCTTCGCGAGCCTGTCCCGGAGGTCCGTCAGGACCTCGACGTCGAGTGCCGCGTAGCGGAGCCACGGCTCGGGCAGCGGCCGGCGCGACCAGTCGGCGGCCGAGTGCTCCTTCGCGAGGGTGAAGCCGAGCTGGGACTCGATGACCGCGGCCAGGCCCACGCGCGGGAGCCCGGCGAGGCGGGCCGCGAGCTCCGTGTCGAAGAGCCGGTCCGGCCACATGCCGAGCTCCGAGAGGCACGGCAGGTCCTGGCTGGCGGCATGGAGGATCCACTCGACGCCGTCGAGGGCGTCGTCGATGATCCGCAGGTCGTCGAACGGTTCGGGGTCGATGAGCCAGGTGCCCGCGCCCTCACGCCGGATCTGGACGAGGAAGGCCCGCTGTCCGTAGCGGAATCCCGAGGCCCTCTCGGCGTCGACCCCCGCCGGCCCGGTTCCCGCTGCGAGTGCCGCTGCCGCCCGTTCGAGGCCCTCCGGGGTGTCGATGACGAGCGGGACGCCGTCGCGCGGTTCGGTCAGGAGCGGCAGGACGGCGGCAGTGCCGGAATCGTCGGAGGAATCGGACGCTTCGACGCTGTCCGTCTGCTGTGAGGTGTCGGAACTCATGGTGATTTCAGTCTATCCCCGCACGTGCCTGCGGTTCGCAGCGCGGCGGTGGGTGCCGGTCGGCAGACCGCGCGCCCCGACCGACGGTGCACGGTCGGAAGAGCGGGACCGGACTCCCCGCGGGATGGCTCAGGAGCGGCGGTGCGGGAAATGGGTGACGCCCTCGGGCAGGGGTGGCAGTCCTGCGAAGGTGCACACCATCTCCGACCAGGCCTCCAGGTGGCGGCGGACGTCGGAGGTCTCGGGAGTCCAGGATGCCCGCAGTTCGATGTCGATGGTGTCGGCCCGGTCCTCGAGGGTGCCGTAGCTCTCGGAGAGGATCCTCGTGGCGGTGCCGCCCGTGCTGTGGTGGCGCGCTCCGTGGTTCTCGAGGGCCTCCACGAGCCAGGTCCAGGCGACGGAACCGAGCAGGGTGTCGTTGCCCATGTCCGGCTCGAGTTGTGCGCGGATGTAGGTGACGATGCGGAACCTGCCGTTCCAGACCGCGGAACCGGCCGGGTCGTACAGGAGGATGAAGCGGCCGGTGGCCAGTTCCTCGGGCTCGGGCGGCAGGATCAGGGTTCGCGCCGGTCCGTGGAGCGGCGGCGGCATGAGCGGGGTGGCCTCGAAGATCTCGGCCCCGAGGGCCACGGCGAACGGGGCGAGCCGCGAGGGTGCGGGGATCTCCTCGAGCCGGATCTCGCTGCGGCGCGCTGCTTTCCTGAGCCCGGAGAGGGCGTCCAGGAATTCCACAGGAAGCTGCGATACGCCGTCGATTGCACTCACCCCCGAAGGCTATGCCCTGCGGGGGGAAGTTGGGCGGCGACGCGCCGTTGCACCTCGGCGGTCGGGCGCCGTCGGGGCCCTGCCAGGCTACGCCCGACGGCGGCCGGCGGGCCGAATCCTCAGGCGGACACTTCCCGGCGGATCGCGTCGAGGAACGCGTCCACGTCCTCTTCCGTGGTGTCGAACGAGCACATCCACCGGACCTCGCCGGTGGCCTGGTCCCAGTCGTAGAACCGGAAGCTCTCGCGGATACGGTCCGCGGCCCCCGGGGGGAGGATGGCGAAGACCGCGTTGGCCCGCGTCTCCTGCGTCAGGATCACGCCCGGGATGTCCCGCGCGCCGGCCGTCAAGCGGGCCGCCATCGAATTGGCGTGCGTCGCGGAGCGGAGCCAGAGGTCACCCTCGAGCAGGGCGATGAGCTGCGCCGAGACGAAGCGCATCTTCGACGCGAGCTGCATGTTGAGCTTGCGCAGGTACTCCAGCCCGGTGGACGCCTCCTGGTTCAGCACGACGACGCACTCGCCGAACATCAGCCCGTTCTTGGTGCCGCCGAAGGACAGGATGTCCACGCCGGCGTCCCGCGTGAAGGCGCGGAGGGGCTGACCCAGTGCGGCCGCCGCGTTCGCCAGGCGGGCGCCGTCCATGTGGACATGCATGCCGCGGGCGTGGCAGTGGTCGGCGATGGCCTTGATCTCGGCGACCGAGTACAGCGTGCCGAGTTCCGTGGTCTGGGTGATCGAGACCGCCAGGGGCTGCGCGCGGTGCTGGTCACCCCAGCCCCAGGCCTCGCGGTCGATCAGCTCGGGGGTCAGTTTGCCGTCCGGCGTGGGGACGGTCAGCAGCTTGATGCCGCCGACGCGCTCGGGTGCCGCGTTCTCGTCCACGTTGATGTGGGCCGTCTGGGGGCACACGACGGCGCCCCACCGCGGCAGGATGGACTGCAGCGAGAGCACGTTGGCGCCGGTCCCGTTGAAGACGGGGTAGATGGAGATGCCTTCGCCGAAGTGGTGCTCCATCACCTCCTGCAGCCGGGCGGTGTACTGGTCGTCGCCGTAGGCGACCTGGTGACCTTCGTTGGCTGCAGCCAGGGCCGTGAGGATTTCGGGATGCACGCCGGAGTAGTTGTCGGACGCGAAGCTTCGCTGGGTCCGGTCATGCAGGGATGCGGATGGTGTCAGGGTGTCGGTCACGGTGCCATTATCCCCGACGCAAGCCCGCGGCCGCGTCGATGCGGGCGCCGTTGACCTGCGCGGCAGGCGCTGCCGGCAGCGACGCCAGGATGTCGGCCAGGTCGTCGACGTGCGTGAAGCCCGGGAAGCGCCGCTCGGGATGCTGCTCCCGCATGGCATCGTCCACCAGGGCCTTGACGACGACGGCGGTGGCGGCTGTCGCGGTGCCGTCCCGGGTGAAGCCCTCGGCGACGGCCTGCAGCCAGGCGTCGACCGAGGCCTTCACCGCGGCGTAGGAGGCGCTGGCCGCCGTCGGAGCGGCCACGGCGGTCGCCGAGACGGCTGCGAGCCGCCCGCCGCGCCGGGCCAGCTGATCGTAGAAGGCCCGGCTGGTGTTGAACAGCGTCAGGAACACCGAGCGGTGCAGGAACTCGTGGTCCGCCGTCGACTGCGTGGTGATGCCGGTGCCGCCGCGCCAGCCTCCCACGAGGTGGAAGAGGGCGTCCGCGCCGCCGTGGTCGTCGAGGACCCGGCCGGCGAGGGATGCGACCGCCGCCTCGTCCGTGAGGTCGCACACCTGCCGCTCGACGCCGTCGAGCCCGGCGAAGGCCGCGTCGAGCCGCCCGGCGTCGGAACCGACGGCCACCACGGCGAGTCCGTCCGCGATCAGCCGCCGGGTCAGGGCCACTCCGGAGGCGCTGGTGGCACCCGCGACGACGGCGGTGCGGGTGACGGCGGTGCGGGTGCCGGCGGGCGGGGTCATGCTGCGTCCGCCGTGATGCCGGTGGTCGACTCGATGATCGGTCTCATCTTGCGGTCCAGCGCCTCGAAGAACATCGAGAGTGGGAACTCGTCATCGAGGACGGCGTCGGTCAGGGCGCGCGGCGGGCCCATGAGCTCGAGCGCGTCGGGGCCCTTCGCCCACACGGAGGCCGGGTGGGGCGTGACCGTGGCGGAGACCAACTCGTAGGCGGCCAGCCAGTGCGCGGTCTTCGGGCGGTCGATCGAGCGCCAGTAGAGCTGCTCGATCTGCTCGCCGAGGGCGACGACGACGTCGGCGGCCTCCTCCCAGTCGATGGTGAGCTTGGTGTCGGTCCAGTGCAGGACACGGTGCTGGTGCATCCAGGCGAACAGGAGTTGGCCCCCGAGGCCGTCGTAGTTCCGGACGCGGCTGCCCGTGATGCTGAAGCGGAAGATGCGGTCGAAGATGACGGCGTACTGCACGAGCTTCGCGTGCCGGCGGGCCTCCGGCGAGGCGTCGTCGTCCTTCTCGATCCGCACGGATTCGCGGAACGCCGTGAGGTCGCAGCGCAGTTCCTCGAGCGAGTACAGGAAGAACGGCATGCGCTGCTTGATCATGAAGGGATCGAAGGGCAGGTCGCCGCGCATGTGGGTGCGGTCGTGGATGAGGTCCCACATCACGAAGGTCTCCTCCGTGAGCTTCTGGTCCCCGAGGAGCTCCAGCGCGTCGGCCGGCAGATCGAGCCGCGTGATCTCGGCAGCGGCCCGGACCACGCGGCGGAAGCGCGCGGCTTCACGGTCCGCGAAGATGGCGCCCCAGGTGAAGGTCGGCGTCCGGCTGACGGCGACGGTCTCCGGGAACAGCACGGCGGAGTTCGTGTTGTAGCCCTCGGTGAAGTCGAGGAACCGGATGGGAACGAACAGTGCGTTGGAGTAGTCGCCCGCCTCGAGCTCGCCGATGAACTCCGGCCAGAGCACCTCGATGAGCACGGCTTCGACGAGCCGGCTGGTGCTGCCGTTCTGGGTGTACATCGGGAAGACGACGAGGTGCCGGAGACCGTCGATCCGGTGCTGCTGGGGCTGGAAGGCCAGCAGCGGCTCGAGGAAATCCGGAACCGCGAAACCGCTCGCCTGCCAGGCGTCGAAGGCCGTGACGGTGCGGTCGAGGTACTCGGCGTCGTGGGGGAAGAGGGGAGCGAGTTCCCGGACGGCCGCGGTGATCGCCGCGGTGTGCGCGGCTGCGGCGCCGTGGTGGTCCGGATCGGGGATGGAGCCGTCCTTCACCTGCAGGAGGCGCAGCTCCTGCGCCGCCGCTCTGAGGGCCTGCCAGGCGGCGGTCTCCTGTGGCTTCCCGGCTGTCGGGGCGAGGGGAGTGATGGTCATGGCTCCTTCTTTCTCTGCTCGTGCGCATTGCATGTCGTGTGCGCGAGCGTAGCAACCAGAACAGCTGTCCTTACCCTCGAGGCCGGACATAGAAAGCAACTCTTATGCTCGTCGAGGTTCTGATCAGCAGAAGGGCCAGTCCGGCTTCACGATCCCGGACAGCAGGAAGGCCAGCCCGGAGGCCGGCCCGACCTGCCGGGACCGCCGCGGCTATGCGGTGGGCACCAGCTTCATCGAGATGGAATTGATGCAGAAGCGCTGATCGGTGGGGGTGTCGAAGCCCTCGCCCTTGAAGAGGTGGCCGAGGTGCGAATCGCAGCGGGCGCAGCGCACCTCGATCCGCTCCATCCCGAGGGACCGGTCATGCAGGTAGCGGACCTTGTCCTCCGCCAGCGGCGCCCAGAAGGAGGGCCATCCGCAGTGGGAATCGAACTTCTCGTTGCTGGTGAAGAGTTCGGATCCGCAGGCACGGCACGCATAGATGCCGGCCGTCTTCGCGTCGTAGTACTCGCCCGTGTAGGGGCGCTCGGTGCCGGCCTGGCGCAGCACCTGGAACTCCTGCGGGGTCAGTTCCTGCCGCCACTCGTCGTCGGACTTCTGGATCTCTGGCCGGTAGGTGTCGCGTTCGGTAGTCATACTTCTCCCAACGCCTACGAGTCGCCAATAAATCCCGAGCCGGAGTACAGGTGGAGGACGGCGATACCGAGCTTGTCCTGCGCCTTCGTGGCCCAGTCCGTGTGGAACGTGTCCGCCATGGCGTGGGGGCGCGTGATGACCACGGCCTGCACGGCCCCGCTGTCCGCAGCCTCCTGCACGAGGGCGTCGACCGGGTCTCCCGCCGTCGTCCGTCCACGGGCCTCGAACCCCTCCCGGGTCAGCAGGTGCAGCGACTGCTCGAGTGCGGTGCGCGCGGCGACCTCGTCGTGGCGGCGGTCGTCGGACGAGAAGGTGCGGAAGGCCTCGCCGACCTCGAGGAGGCTGAGGTGGCGGAAGAACTCGCCCAGCACCGACTCGTTGCGGTCCTCGGGGATCAGGACGACGACCTCCGCGGGCTCCTCCCCCTGGAGGGTCTGCAGGTTGCGGAGATCAGGGTGCGTCAGGGCTTCCTCTGTCAGCACGACGATTGTTTGTGTCATGGCGCCACTGTACTGCCGCACCCCGGCGCGCCTCGCCGGACGGCGCGCTGGATCGACGGCGCCTGACGGGCAGGGTAGAAATGGAACCATGGCATCGACGAGCCCAACGGCCGCAGCGCAGCCCATCACCGCTCCCTGGCTCAAGTGGACCGCGCTCGGGGTGGGGGCAGGTGCTGCCCTGGCATCCTCCGCCGCCGGGGCGGTCTCGGGGCTCGCCGTGTACTTCGCACGCCAGGTGGTGACTCCCGCCCGGAGCCGGGACGAGAACCTCGACATCCTGGCCGTGGTCGGCTCCGCCGGCCATCAGACCGTGATCCTCCCGGCCAACGACGACACGACGATCGAGGGTACCTACAGCCTCCACTTCGACCGGGGACGGGGGCACGCCCGGATCGGAGGGGTACGCTCCTACGTCCCCCGGGAGGGCACCGTGGAACGTGAGGTCGAGAAGGTCTACGCGGGGGACCTGGCGTCGGCCACGCGCGGCTGGTGGGGCGGGGCGGTCTACCCGTCGCCGTCGGCCATGGGCTTCGCGGAGGAGGAGGTGCTCATCCCCGTCGAGGGCGGCGCGGCTCCGGCCTGGCTCGTGCGCGCGGAAGCTCCTGCCCGCACCTGGGCGATCATGGTGCACGGCCGCGGGGCGACGCGGGCGGAGGCGCTGCGCGCACTGGGGCCGGCCCGTCGCCTCGGCCTCACGAGCCTCGTCCTCTCCTACCGGAACGACGGCGAGGCGCCCTCGGCGCCGGACGGCCGCTACGGGCTCGGCATGACCGAATGGCACGACGTCGACGCCGCGATCGACTTCGCCGTCTCGCACGGCGCCCGCGACGTCGTGCTCTTCGGGTGGTCCATGGGCGGCGCCATCGTGCTGCAGACGGCCGACCTCTCCCGCCATCGGCAGCGCATCAGTGCACTGGTGCTGGACGGGCCGGTGATCAACTGGATCGAAGTCCTCGCGCACCATGCCGCCCTGAACCGGATCCCTGCTCCCGTGGGGAGGCTCGGACAGTACCTGCTGGCCAGCCAGCGCGGGCGGAGGATCACCGGGCTGGCCGCTCCGCTGGACCTCAAGAGCATGGACTGGATCGCCCGCGCCGAGCAGCTGACCCTGCCGACACTCGTCCTGCACAGCGAGGACGACGAATTCGTCCCCATCGGGCCGTCGGCGGAACTCGCCGAGAAGAACCCGTCCTTCGTGACGCTCGAGCGGTTCCACCGTGCACGCCACACGAAGGAATGGAACGTCGATCCGGAGCGGTGGGAGGCCGTCGTCGAGCGCTGGCTCGACGGTCACCTCAACGGCCGGACGCTTCCCGGCGGGAAAGCGCCCGAGCCGGCGGCACCGGCAGCTACTGGGCTTCCCTGATCTTCCGCTTGATCCGTCCCAGCATGGCCGCCATGCCGCGCATGCGCAGGGGTGTGATGGCCCGCGTGAGGCCGAGGCGGTCCGGGACGTCGTCCGGCACGGCGAGGACCTCGGCGGCGGGCAGGCCGTCGAGCCCCTCGAGCAGCACGCCCGCGAAGCCGCGCGTGGTCGGGGCCTCGGGCGGCGCCGAGAAGAAGAGGTGCACGGGCCGCTGGGGCTCGTCGCCGATCTCCATGGTCAGGAAGAGCGGGCTCTGGCACTCGACCACCTGCTCCAGCAGTTCGGGGTGGTCGGTGTACCGCTCCGGCAGGTCAGGCAGCTCGCGGGAGAAGTCGAGCAGCAGCTGGAGCCGGTCCGGTTCGGTCAGGTCCTGGAAATCGTCGATGATCTCGGCGAGCTTCGGGGGGATCGCCGCGCTCGTCATCGGGCGGCCCGTGCCGATCCCGCGGGCACCTCGCCGGGCTCCGTGCCGCGGACGATCGGCACACGGACGGCGTTGCCCCACTCGGTCCAGGAGCCGTCGTAGTTGCGCACGTTCCCGAAGCCGAGCAGGTGGGTGAGGACGAACCAGGTGTGGCTCGACCGCTCGCCGATGCGGCAGTAGGCCACGACGTCGTCGCCGTCCCGCAGGCCCGCCTCGTCCCGGTAGATGGCATCGAGTTCGGCGCGCGTGCGGAAGGTGCCGTCCTCGGCGGCCGCCCGCGCCCAGGGCACGGACTTCGCGGTGGGGATGTGGCCGCCCCGCAGGGCGCCCTCCTCCGGGTAGGCGGGCATGGTGGTGCGGGCGCCCGTGTACTCGTCGCCCGACCGTACGTCGATGAGGGGCTTGCCGAGGTGCTCCAGGACATCGCCGAGGTAGGCGCGGATGCGGGTGTCGTCGCGCTCGACGACGGGGTAGTCAGCGGTGGCGACCTCCGGCCTGTCCGTCGTCATGTCCCTGCCCTCGGCGACCCACTTGTCCCGGCCGCCGTCGAGCAGGCGCACGTCCTCGTGGCCGAACAGCGTGAAGACCCAGAGCGCATAGGCGGCCCACCAGTTGCTCTTGTCGCCGTAGATGACCACCGTGGAGTCGCGGGAGATCCCCTTGGCCGCCATCAGGCGGGCGAAACCCTCGCCGTCGATGTAGTCGCGGGTGACTTCGTCGTTCAGTTCCGTGTGCCAGTCGATCTTGACGGCGCCCGGGACGTGGCCGGTCTCGTACAGCAGGACGTCCTCGTCCGACTCCACGACGACGAGGCCCTCGGTGCCGAGGTTGTCGGCGAGCCACCCCGTGGAGACGAGCCGTTCGGGGTGGGCGTACTCGGCGAACTTGTCCTGCGTGTCTGCTGCCAGGGTCATGGGGGCCTTTCGCATAGCTGTCCTCACGGTCCCGCGTGCTGCGCTTCCGTCTTTCCTCCTAGCCTAACCACGCGGTGCGGCAATTGCTTCCGGTGCTACGGCGTGCGGCGGACGGGTGCCGGCGCCCGTCCGCGGGGGCGCCCGGTCCGATCCTGCCGGACCGGCCGGGCCCCCGGTCAAGGGCGGGATGGCGGGTGCGCGGCGGCGCCGTGGGCGGGCGGCCTGCCGTAGGCTTGCGTAGCGGAACGGACGCCTGCGGGGCCGTTGCCGTCACCCCCTCCCGGAGAGAAAGCGGTCCAGATCCGTGCCAGCCATCGAGCACCTGACAGAGCGGTCCCCCAAGGTCTCCGTCGATGATCTGCTGGGCGGGTTCTACCCATCGCCCCGCTTCGGCGAGGTGTCCTTCGACACCTACCGCCCGGATCCGCAGCAGCCGTCGCAGTCCGCGGCAGTGGACAAGCTCCGCGACTTCGCTTCCGCCGTCAATGAGCCCGGACCCTCCGGATTCCGCAGGCTGTTCGGCGGGAAGAAGGCCCCGAGCCGGGCGGGCATCTACCTCGACGGCGGGTTCGGCGTGGGCAAGACCCACCTCCTCGCGTCGCTCTGGCATGCGTCGACCGGGCAGAAGGCCTTCGGGACCTTCGTCGAGTACACGAACCTGGTGGGGGCGCTGAGCTTCCGCAAGACGGTCGACGCCCTGAGCGGCTACAGCCTCGTCTGCATCGACGAGTTCGAACTCGATGATCCGGGGGACACCGTCCTGATGTCCCGCCTCATGCGCGAACTCGCCGACGCCGGGGTCAAGCTCGCGGCGACCTCCAACACCCTCCCCGGTTCGCTCGGCGACGGACGTTTCGCGGCGGAGGATTTCCAGCGGGAGATCCAGGTCCTCGCGGACCAGTTCGAGGTGGCCCGGATCGACGGTGAGGACTATCGCCACCGCGGGCTGCCGCAGGCCCCGGAGGCCATCGATGACGCCGCACTGCGGGAGCGGATCGCCTCCTACTCCGGCGGCATGCTGGCCGAGGACGACTTCGCGAGCCTGGTGCGGCACCTCGCGGATGTCCACCCCAGCCGTTACCGGCAGCTCCTCGACGGTATCGACGCGGTCGCCTGGCACAACGTGGAGACCATCACCGAGCAGGCCGTGGCGCTGCGCTTCGTGGTCCTGGCGGACCGGCTCTACGACCGGGACGTGCCGATCATGGCGAGCGGCACCACCTTCGACCACCTCTTCACCGAGGAGATGATGGGTGGCGGCTACATGAAGAAGTACTACCGGGCCGTATCCCGCCTGACGGCACTCGCCCGGCAGGGGAGCGACGTCGCGCGGTAGCGTCGATCGGGGCTCTTCCCCCCGGTTCCCGGGCGCCCTCCTCGGAGTCCGGACGCAGGAAGCGCCGGTGCCGCCTCTCGGCGGGACCGGCGCTCCTTATTGCCAGGCTGGGATTCACACGGCCGGCGGAGGGGTAGGGCCTACGTCGCCCTTGCCGTCCTTCTTGTCGATCCTGTCGACCATCTCCGAAGCCTTCGTCCGCACTCCGTCGATGTGGTGCGAGTACTTGCCATGGGTCCTGCTGTCGACGAAGCCGCCAGCCTTCCCGATGCCGTTCTTCACCTTGTCGGAATTGTCGCCAATGAGTTCGGTCGCCTTACCCGCGAGGGTGCCGGCCTTGCCCTTGAGCCCGTCCAATAAACCCACGGACACCTCCTTTCGGTCGTGGAAACGCAGTACCGTTTCCGCTCCGTCAATCATAGGACAGGAAGATGGGGAAGTCCTGGGAGGAGCCACAGGGGAGGCCCGGGGCAGAAAAAATGCCCGGTCCTCGCCAGGACCGGGCAACGGCCGACAACCGGCCTGAGAGCGGACGACGGGATTCGAACCCGCGACATCCACCTTGGCAAGGTGGTGCTCTAGCCAGCTGAGCTACGTCCGCAAAAAAGCGCCCCCGAGGGGGCGCCGTAGTGGGCGATACTGGGATCGAACCAGTGACCTCTTCCGTGTCAGGGAAGCGCGCTACCGCTGCGCCAATCGCCCATCTTCATGGGTGCTCGTACCGTAGTGAGGTGGGGACGGGATTCGAACCCGCGTGGACGGCTTTGCAGGCCGCTGCCTCGCCTCTCGGCCACCCCACCGTGACCGGATTCCTCCGGCCACCGGACTGATCCGGCTCTACAGTGACTTGCGAGCGGACGACGGGATTCGAACCCGCGACATCCACCTTGGCAAGGTGGTGCTCTAGCCAGCTGAGCTACGTCCGCAGATGAAAAGGACCAGAAATTCCCGCTCGATACCGTGTATTTCGCGGTGTTTCTTCGTTTTCCAACGAGAGAAAACTCTATAGGACGTTTCGGGGTTCGTCCAATCGGACGGGGCCGGTCCGCGGCCGGGGACCTGTGCCCAGCACCCGGCCGCGGATGACCGGGCTGTCAGAGGCAACTGGAAGACTGGAGCCATGACCGCTCCGCTCCTCGCCCACGCAACGCCCCACGGCCGGATGTACGCCCGCTCCACGTCGGAGCAGCCGTCCGTCCCGTCGATCACCACCGTCATCTCCCAGCTGCCCACCTCCCTCGGTGGTTGGTTCGGCCACATGGCAGCCAGCGCGCTGTCACGGGACCCGCGCTTGCCGGGCGCGCTCGGCAACCCGGCGGAGCTGCGCGCGGCGGTCCGGGACGCCTCCGGCGCGGCCGAACGGTACCGCGATGATGCGGCCCTGCGGGGAACCCGCGTGCACCACTACTGCGAACAGGTGGCGCTGCGCGCCCTCGGCAGGCCCGAGGAACTCGACGCGGCCCGGCTGGCCCTCGAGGAGAACGGGGAGGGCGGCTTCGCCCAGCGGTTCGACGAATGGTGGGACCTGTACGACGTGCGGCCCGTGGAGCCCGAGATCACGGTGTGGAACGCCGCCCTCGGCTACGCGGGCACACTGGATCTCGTCGCCACGATCGGCGGCCGCACCTGCCTCATCGACTACAAGACCAAGAACACCGACCGGGACGGCTTCGTGAAGGCGCTCGACGACAAGGTGGTCATGCAGCTCGTCGCGGGGATGAAGGCGGAGGAATCCCTCGTGGACCCGCAGCAGGGTGAATGGCGCCCGTGGGCGCACGGCGACCAGCCCCTGCTGCTCGGGGTGGCCGTCGGCCAGACGGAAGTGCGCGCGATGAGGGCGAATCCGTCGGTGCTGAAGAACCACTGGCTCCGCTTCTGCGCCCTGCGTCGCGCCTGGGAGGCCGGGCTCGATGCCGAAGAGGCCGGCCGCGCGCTCCTTCCGATCGGACCGCCACCCGGCAAGGTGGCCGTGCCGGAGACCGCCCTCCCCGCCTGAGGCCCTTCCGGGCAGGGGGACGGGGAAGGACCCGGGAGGTTCTTTCCGCGCGACCGCCCCGGGGGCCGAGCTTCGGCGCGCCGCGACCGGCACTAGGATTGATGCGTGCCTCGCGGCAGGAGCACGGCCGCGGGCACCGAAGAGTCTTCCCATCCCGCGCCCTGCGCGCATTCCGCGACCGAAGCGAGGAACAGAGCACCGATGGCCGTCCTGAGTATCCGCATGATCGGGGACCCGATCCTCCGCACACCCGCAGCGGAGGTCACCGAGTTCGGGCCCGATCTGGCCCGGCTGGTCGAGGACATGACCGAGACCATGATCGATGTGCAGGGAGCAGGGCTCGCCGCCCCCCAGGTGGGGATCGGGCTGCAGGTCTTCACCTACCGGGTGGACGGCGTCGAAGGGCACGTGGTCAATCCCGTGCTCGAGCTCGCCGGCGGATCCCAGGGGGAGTCCGACGTCGAGGGCTGCCTGTCCGTTCCCGGTCTCGGAAGCTACGTCGACAGGACCGAGTGGGCCCGGGTCACCGGCCAGGACGTGTCCGGCGCGGACATCGTGGTCGAGGGGACCGGCATGCTGGCACGCGCCCTGCAGCACGAGACCGACCACCTCCGCGGCACGCTCTACATCGACCGCCTGGAGGGCGAGGACCGCAGGAGTGCCCTGAGGGCCATCCGGAGTGCCGAGTACAACCGCGTCACGTCCCGCACCGCCGCGCAGCGCTCCCAGTCCCTCGGATCGAGCTTCACGCAGGGGACCGCACCCTCGAGGGGTAGCGGCGGCACCGGAGCCTTCGGGCAGCGCACCCGATGAGGATCCTCTTCGCGGGGACGCCCGAGGTGGCCGTCCCGTCACTTCGGGCCCTGGTGGAGGCCGGCTTCGACGTCGCTGCCGTCCTGACGCGCGTCGACGCTCCCGTGGGACGGAAGAGGATCCTGGCTCCGAGCCCGGTCGCTGCGGCCGCCGACGCCCTCGGACTCCCGGTCCTGAAGGCGAACCGCTTCACCCCCGAGCTGATCACCCACCTCGGCACCCTCGGCCTCGATGCCGCCGCGATCGTCGCCTACGGCGGGATCGTCCCGCCTGCCGGGCTGGCCGTGCCGGCGCACGGCTGGATCAACCTGCACTTCTCCGTCCTCCCCGCCTGGCGGGGCGCGGCGCCCGTGCAGCACGCGGTGCTCGCCGGTGACGACGTCACGGGTGCCACGACCTTTCGCCTGGAGGAGGGGCTCGACACGGGCCCCGTGTTCGGGGTGATGACCGAGACCCTCGAACCCTCCGCGACGAGCGGCGAGGTACTGGAGCGCCTGTCGCACAGCGGCGCCGTCCTGCTCGTGCAGACGCTGTCCGGGATCGACGCCGGACGGGTCACGGCGACTCCCCAGACCGGGGAGCCGAGCCTCGCGCCGAAACTCACGATCGACGACGCCCGGGTCGAGTGGACGCAACCGGCTGTGGCCGTGCGGCGCCGCGTCAACGCGGTCACTCCCGAACCCGGCGCGTGGACCACGCTCGGCGGGCAGCGCCTGAAGCTCGGCCCCGTCACGCCCGTCACGACCGTCACGACCGTCAGCCCCGGCGAGAGCGGGGAGGCGGCCGCGGACGCGCCGGCCCGCCCCCACCTCGAGCCCGGCGAACTGCGGGTCCTCGGGCGGGAAGTGCTCGTGGGCACGGGCACCGATCCGGTGGTCCTGGGGACCCTCCAGCCTGCGGGCAAGAAGATGATGAGCGCCCTCGACTGGGCACGGGGCGCGGCGACGCGCGGAGAGCTGGTGTTCGAGTGAATGAGACCGGAGGAGCGGACAGGGGATCGGGACCGAAGGGGTCCGGAGGCAGCGGCAGGGGACAGGGGGGCAGCCCCCGCCGCCGCAACGAGCAGGGCCGTGAGCGCAACCGCGGCGGGGAACGGCAGTTCTCCCAGGCGGCGCCCTCCCAGCGCTCACGCCGCGCCGACCCCGCGCGCCTGGTGGCGTTCGAGGTGCTGCGCGCGGTCCAGGCCGAGGACGCCTACGCGAACCTCGTCCTGCCGGCGAGCATCCGCAAGCACCGGCTCGACCGCCGGGATGCCGGCTTCGCCACCGAACTCACCTATGGCGCGCTGCGCGGCCAGGGGACGTACGACGCCGTGCTGGCCCGCTGCGTGGACCGGCCGCTCGAGCAGCTGGATCCGGCCGTGCTGGACGCCCTGCGGATCGGCGTCCACCAGCTCCTCGCGATGCGCGTCCCCGCCCATGCGGCGCTCGACCAGACCGTCGGGCTCGTGCGCGCCGTGATCGGCGCGGGGCCGTCGTCGCTCGTGAACGCCGTGCTGCGGAAGGTGACCGCGCATGACCTGGAGGGCTGGATCAGCGAGCTCGTGGACGGCCTGACGGACGCGACCGCGATCGCCGCCCTGGCGCACAGCCACCCGGAATGGATCGTGCGCGCCCTGCGGCAGGCCCTCGTGGCCCACGGCCGGGACGTCGCCGAGATCGACGCGCTGCTGGCCGCGGACAACGCGGCACCCGTGGTGCACCTCGTGGCCCTGCCGGGGCTCGCATCGCTCGACGACGCGCTCGCCGAAGGAGCCGAGCCGGGCCGCCTCGCCCCCGGATCGGCCTACTACTCGGGCGGGGACGTCAGCCGCCTGCCGGGAATCTCGACGGGCACCATCCGGGTGCAGGACTCCGGGTCCCAGCTCGTGGCCCGGGCGCTGGCCGCCGTCGACCTCGGCGCCGGGAGGACAGGCGGCCCCGAGCAGTGGCTCGATCTCTGCGCGGGTCCCGGCGGGAAGACGGCCCTGCTCGCAGCCCTCGGCCAGGACTCGGGAGTCCACCTGACGGCGAACGAGCCGGTGCCGCATCGTGCCCGGCTGGTGCAGCAGGCGCTGCGGCCCCTGCCCGAGGAATCCTGGACCGTGCGGGTCGGAGACGGCCGCGACCTCGGACGGGAACAGCCGGACACGTACGACCGCGTGCTGGTGGACGCGCCGTGCACGGGCCTGGGTGCCCTGCGGCGCCGTCCCGAGTCGCGGTGGCGCCGCACGCCGGCGGACCTCGTATCCCTCGCGCCGCTCCAGCGGGAGCTCCTCGCCTCTGCCCTCGACGCCGTCGCGCCGGGTGGTGTCGTGGCGTACGTCACCTGCTCCCCGCACCATGCGGAGACGGACGCCGTCGTCGACGACTGCCTCCGCAAGCGGCCCGGGTTCGAGCGGCTGGACGCCGGCGCGGCCCTGGACGCGGTGAGCATCGGGGGAGCACTCGGCGCCGGCCACGGCGCGAGCGCGCAGCTCTGGCCCCATGTCCACGGCACGGACGCGATGTACCTCGCGCTCATCAGGAAGAATCCGTGAGGCGCTCCCGGCCCGCGCGACGAAAGGAACGGTCGTGACGCATCTCCGTATCAACCCGAGCATCCTCTCGGCGGACTTCGCCAACCTGGAGGCCGAGCTGCAGCGCATCGCGTCGGCCGACGCGGTGCACGTGGACGTCATGGACAACCACTTCGTGCCGAACCTCACCCTCGGCCTGCCGGTGGTCAGGCGGATCCAGCAGGTCAGTCCGCTGCCGCTCGACGTGCACCTCATGATCGAGGACGCGGACCGCTGGGCGCCGCAGTACGCCGAGGCCGGAGCGGCGTCCGTGACCTTCCACGCGGAGGCGGCGTCAGCCCCGGTCAAGCTGGCCCGCGAGCTGCGCGGCGCCGGAGCCAGGGCCGGCATGGCGCTGCGGCCGGCGACACCGGTGGAGCCGTACCTGGACATGCTCGGTGAGCTCGACATGCTGCTCGTGATGACCGTCGAGCCGGGGTTCGGCGGCCAGTCCTTCCTGGACCTCACCCTGCCGAAGATCCGCCGGGCCGCGGAGGCCATCCGCGGTGCGGGCCTTCCGCTGGTCATCCAGGTCGACGGCGGCATCTCGGAGGAGACGATCCTGCGCGCAGCGGAGGCCGGCGCCACGGTCTTCGTCGCGGGATCCTCGGTCTACGGGGCGGACGACGCCGCGTCCGCCATCTCGGCCCTGCGCTCGGCGGCGTCCCGGCCCGCCTGACGCCACCTCCTAGACGGCTGCGGGCGGGTCGGTCACGGTGATGCGGACGGACAGTGCCGACCGGGCCGCCTCCTTGAGGACGGCGAACCGCGGATCCGGCACGGTCAGGAAGGGCACCTGCGGAAGGCTCGCGAAGGGTGCGAGGACGGGTTCGCCGAGCGCCGCTGCCGCCAGCGCCCTGTCACCGCCGAGCTGCAGGCACGACGGCGCATCCGCTGCGTACAGTGCGGCGGCGCGGACGGCGGTCTCCTCGACCAGGGCGTCGGCCTGGTTGGCGCGCCGGCGCGCGAAACGCTGCTGCGACCAGCCTCCGGCCGCCGTCCTGCCCTGGACGTAGCGCGTGCCCGTCTTCGACGACAGGACCACGCCCTCCCGGGCGACCCCTACCGAGTAGCCGCCCCGTCGGAGCAGGAGCAGTCCCACGGGAACCGTGAGGTCGATACCCGACAGCAGGGCCGCGGTCAGCCCGCCCGGCCCCGGGATCGGGATTGCCGGCGCAGGGGCTGCCCGCAGGGGTGGGGCCAGGACGGCGCTGCAGCCGTTCGCGGCGACGATCCTCAGGGAGCCGCCGGTGGTCTCCGGGTCCGGCTGCACCTCGAAGGGGCCGTTGCGCTCCCCGAAGCGCCCGAGCCAACCCTCGAGCCGCTGCGCCTCGACGAGGACCGACCGGCTCGGGGACATGGGGTTCCTTCTCGTCGTCAGCGGGGGAGGGTCGGGCACGGGGAGGGCCCCGCGGTGCCCTCCCCGTCAGTGGCCCACAGTAACGTTGACACCGTGAATGATCTATTCAGTGCGGCGGCGGACGACGACGAGGCCGACGCCGCCGCCGACGGCGGTTCCCGCGCGCCGGGCGCGGTGCGGCCGCGCAGCCCCCTCGCCGTCCGCATGCGCCCGCGCACCCTCGACGAGGTGGTCGGGCAGCAGCACCTGCTCGGTCGAGGCTCGCCCCTGAGGACGCTCGCCGGCGAGCACGATCCCGGTGCGCATGCCGCGCCGTCGTCCGTGATCCTGTGGGGCCCGCCGGGAACCGGCAAGACGACACTCGCCCATGTGATCGCGCGCGGTCGGGGCCGGAAGTTCGTCGAACTCTCCGCGATCACCGCGGGGGTCAAGGACGTGCGGCGCGTCATGGACGAGGCGTTGACCTCGCGTGACCTGTACCGGCAGACCACGGTGCTGTTCCTCGACGAGATCCACCGGTTCAACAAGGCCCAGCAGGATGCCCTGCTGCCGGGCGTGGAGAACGGCTGGGTCGTGCTGATCGCCGCGACCACCGAGAACCCGTCCTTCTCGGTGGTGTCGCCGCTGCTCTCCCGCTCGCTCCTGCAGACCCTTCGCCCACTCGACGAAGCGGATGTCCGGGGCCTGCTCCAGCGGGCCGTCGACGACGATCGCGGACTCGCCGGGACCGTGGAGGTCTCCGGGGAGGCGCTCGAGCACCTCGTCCGCCTGGCGGCAGGAGACGCCCGGCGCGGGCTCACGGCGCTGGAAGCGGCTGCCGGCGTCGCCCAATCGGAGCAGGGGACGCAAGCTCCCGGGCATCACCCGCGCCGCCCGGACGGCGGGGAGACGGGCGGAAGCGAGGACGAGGACGACGAGGGGCAGGAAGCGCTGCCCGTGCTGGTGACGCTCGAGCACGCGGAGAAGGCGGTCGACGTCGCGGCCCTGCGGTACGACCGCGCCGGTGACCAGCACTACGACGTTGCGAGCGCCTTCATCAAGTCGCTCCGCGGCTCCGACGTCGACGCGGCGCTGCACTATGTGGCACGCATGCTGGAGGCCGGCGAGGACCCGAGGTTCATCGCGCGGCGACTCATGATCTCCGCGTCCGAGGACGTCGGCATGGCCGATCCCACGGCCCTGCAGACCGCCGTCGCCGCTGCGCAGGCCGTGCAGCTCGTCGGCATGCCCGAAGCGCGCATCATCCTCGCGGAAGCCGTGGTGCACATCGCGACGGCGCCGAAATCGAACGCGGCCTACAACGGCATCAACGCCGCCGTCGCCGACGTGCGGGCGGGGCGCGGCCAGGGGATCCCGGCGCACCTGCGGGATGCACACTACCCGGGGGCGTCGCAGCTCGGACACGGGCAGGGGTACGTGTACTCGCACGACGAGCCCCACGGGATCGCGCTGCAGCAGTACGCCCCGGACGACCTCGTGGGGCGCGACTACTACGAGCCGACGGACCGGGGCGCCGAGCGGGACATCGGCTCGCGCCTGGCCCGCCTGCGCCGCATCATCCGCGGGAAGTAGCGCCGCCGGGTACGGCGGGTCACGGCGCGGCGCACGATTCGGCGGCCACCGGCCTGACTGCTAGCATTGAACGCTGACTGGCAAGTCGCCGTGTACCAGCCATCTCCCTTCGTGTCGCAGCAGGTTCCTGCTGCCTCCGCGGGGTGGCGGCCAGGGTCGCAGCGCACTGTAGTACCGGGAAGCGGCCAATCCCGGCTCTCCGCAAGTGGAGGCCAGCGACACCAGGAAGTGCGGACGCCCTGACGGCGTGAGTCCGTTTCTTCGCCGCAAAAATCGAAAGGTAGACGTGGCTAACAACACACGTGCCCGCCGGAAGGTGCGCATCTCGCGTGCCCTCGGCATCGCCCTGACCCCCAAGGCAGAGAAGTACCTCGAGCGCCGGCCGTACGCGCCGGGCCAGCACGGCCGTGCGCGCCGTAAGCAGGACAGCGACTACGCCGTGCGCCTGCGCGAAAAGCAGCGCCTGCGCGCCCAGTACAACATCCGCGAGGCACAGATGGCCCGTGTCTTCGAGGAAGCCCGCCGCACCGCAGGCCTGACCGGTGAGAACCTGATCGAGCTGCTCGAGATGCGCCTCGACGCCCTCGTGCTCCGTGCCGGGTTCGCCCGCACCAGCGCCCAGGCCCGCCAGCTCATCGTGCACCGCCACATCATGGTCGACGGCGCCCGCGTGGACCGCCCGTCGTTCCGCGTGGCCGAAGGCCAGCTCATCCACGTCCACAGCCGCAGCGAGACCATGGTCCCGCTGCAGGTTGCCGCCGCTGGTGCGCACCGCGACGTCCTCCCCGCCGTCCCCGGCTACCTGGACGTCCAGCTCGACAAGCTCCAGGCACGCCTCGTGCGTCGCCCGAAGCGCTCCGAGGTCCCCGTGACCTGCGAAGAGCAGCTCGTCGTCGAGTACTACGCACGCTAGTCGCCCCTGGCCGACGCGACCCGTCGGCGACGAGCGAGACGTGCAGACCGAAGAGCCCGCGGCACCCGCCGCGGGCTCTTCGTTCTGTAAGGTACTAAGAGCAAGAATTCCCACGCCCGCCCCGGAGGCGGTGCCCCCTGCGTAGAAGGAGACCGCCCATGTCAGGTGGAGATATTGCGGGCCTGATAGCTGCTGGCGTGTTCGCCGTCCTGGTGCTGCTGCTGGCCGTGCCGATCTGGAAGCTCGGGCGGGTGTTCGACGAACTGCGCAGGGCCATCCGCACCGTCACCGAGGAGACGACGCCGCTGATCGAGGAGGTCACGAGCACCGTGAGCACCACGCACCAGCAGCTGAAGACCGTGGACGGCATCACCTCGAACGTCTCGGACGCATCGGCCAACATCTCTGCACTGTCGTCGCTGGTCGCCGCCACCATCGGTTCTCCACTCATCAAGGTGTCAGCGTTCTCCTACGGCGTCCGCTCGGCCCTCGCCGGCCGGAAGACCCCGGCGCGCCGTCGCCGCAGCCGCTAGCCCCCAACGAACCGGAGAGAACGATGATCAGAAGAGCCTTCTGGCTGGCAGCCGGCATCACGATCGGCGTCGTGGCCGTGCGCAAGGTGTCCCAGGCCAGGTCCGCCCTCGGCCCGGAGGGCCTCAACCGTGCGGTCGGGCAGGTCAGTGACAGCATCGCCGATTTCGCCGATGCCCTGCGTTCGGCCATGAGCGAGCGCGAGAACGACCTGCGGGCCGCCCTGGGCGTCCAGGCGCCCGCTGCGGCCGAGGACGAGGGCTCCGCGCCCCGCCGGGCACTGCGCTAGTCCTCGGCGCCGCCGCCCGGCGGACCGCCGGATCCGCGGCGCACGGCAGTGCCGTCGTCCGGTCCGGCGGGCCGTGCCAGGTCCTCACCGGACGGCACCGGCTCCCTCCCGGGCCCCCTGCCCCCCGTCCGACGCCGTGCCCCGTTCCGCCGCGTCCCGACCACCCATTTGAAGGATCCCCCCATGAAGTCCCACGAGATCGCCACCCGCTGGCTCAGCTACTTCGAGAAGAACGGGCACACGGTCGTGCCCTCGGCGTCGCTGATTTCCTCCGACCCGTCGCTCCTGTTCACCGTCGCCGGGATGGTCCCCTTCATCCCCTACCTGACGGCCCGGGAGGTGGCTCCGTACAGCCGGGCCACCAGCGTCCAGAAGTGCATCCGCACCGGTGACATCGAGGAGGTCGGCAAGACCGCCCGCCACGGCACGTTCTTCCAGATGTGCGGCAATTTCTCGTTCGGCGACTACTTCAAGGCAGACGCCATCCGTCTCGCCTGGCAGCTGCTGACCAGCGACGTGGCGGACGGCGGCTTCGGCCTGCCCGCCGAGAAGCTGTGGATCACGGTCTACCACGAGGACGAGGAAGCGCTGGGGATCTGGCGCGACAGCATCGGCGTGCCCGCCGACCGGATCCAGAAGATGGGCAAGAAGGACAACTACTGGTCCACCGGCCAGCCCGGCCCCGCGGGTCCCTGCTCCGAGATCTTCTACGACCGCGGACCCGAGTACGGGCTCGACGGCGGCCCGGAGGCGGACGACGCCCGGTACGTGGAGATCTGGAACCTCGTCTTCATGCAGTACCAGCGCGGAGAGGGCACCGGGAAGGACGACTTCGAGATCCTCGGTGAACTCCCGAAGAAGAACATCGACACGGGCCTCGGCCTCGAGCGCCTCGCGATGATCCTGCAGGGCGTCGAGAACATGTACGAGACGGACCAGGTGCGTCCCGTGCTCGACCGCGCCGCGGCGCTCAGCGGGAAGACCTACACGAGTGCGGAGTCACCCGCCGACCCGCACCACACGGACGACGTCCGCATGCGCGTGGTCGCCGACCACATCCGTTCCTCGCTCATGCTCATCGCCGACGGCGTGACCCCCTCCAACGAGGGCCGCGGCTACGTGCTGCGCCGCCTGATCCGACGGGCGATCCGCGCCATGCGGCTCCTCGGCGTCGAGAAGGCATGCCTCCCCGAGCTGCTGCCCGCATCCCGGGATGCGATGAAGGGCGTGTACCCGGAGGTCGAGAAGGACTTCGAGCGCATCAGCCGCATCGCCTACGCGGAGGAGAAGGCGTTCCTGCGCACCATCGCCTCGGGGACGGCCCGGCTCGAGGAAGCGGTCCGTGAGTCCCTGGCGGAGGAGCGCCCGCTCTCCGGGCAGGACGCCTTCACGCTGCACGACACGTACGGCTTCCCCATCGACCTGACGCTCGAGATGGCGGAGGAGGCCGGCCTGGCCGTCGACGCTGACGGCTTCCGCTCGCTCATGCTCGAGCAGCGCCGGCGCGCCCAGGCGGACGCCCGCGGCAAGAAGGCAGGCCATGCGGACCTCTCGGTCTTCAACGAGCTGCTCGGACGCGGCCAGACGGTCTTCACGGGCTATGACGAGCTCACCTCCGAAGCGACGATCGTCGGCCTGCTCGACAAGGGCCAGTCGATCACCAGTGCCCTGCAGGGCGAGGAGATCGAACTCGTCCTGGACCAGACTCCGTTCTACGCCGAGGCGGGCGGCCAGGCCGCCGACGTCGGACTCATCACGGGGAACGGGTTCGTCGTCGAGGTCCTCGACGTCCAGCGGCCCCTCAAGGGGCTCAGCGTCCACCGGGCCATCGTGCGCGAGGGCGAGGTGGCGCAGGGGGCCACGGTCACTGCGGCCGTCGACCGCCAGCGCAGGCACGCGGGGGAGCAGGCCCACTCGGGCACGCACATCATCCACGCCGCCCTGCACGAGATCCTCGGCCCCGAGGCACTGCAGCGCGGCTCCTTCAACAAGGCCGGGTACCTGCGCTTCGACTTCTCCTGGGGCGAGGGCATCAGTCCTGCGGCCCGGTCGGAGATCGAGGAGGTCTCGAACATCGCGATCCGCAACAACTACGAGGTCGAGACGAAGATCATGTCCCTCGCGGACGCCAAGGCGCTCGGCGCCACGGCCCTCTTCGGTGAGGCGTACGGCGACACCGTCCGCGTGGTCGAGATGAACGCGGACTTCTCCCGCGAGCTGTGCGGAGGCACGCACGTCGCGTCGACGTCGCTCATCGGCAGCCTGACGCTGCTCGGCGAGCAGTCGGTCGGATCCGGCAACCGGCGCGTGGAGGCACTCGTCGGCCTCGATGCCTTCCGCCACCTCGCGGCGGAGCGCGCCCTTGTCTCCGAGCTCTCCGACATGCTGAAGGTGCCCTCGGCGCAGCTGCCGGAACGGCTCTCGGTGACGCTCAACAAGCTCAAGGCCGCCGAGAAGGAGCTCGATCGGCTCCGGAAGGAGCAGCTCGCCGCCGCCGCCGGTTCCCTCGTGGACACCGCCGTGGACGTCGACGGCGTGCGGCTCATCGCGCACGACGCCGGGCAGATCGGCGGGGCCGACGAACTGCGTACGCTCGTCCTGGACCTGCGCGGCCGCCTCGGCTCCGACGCCGCCGTCGTCGCGGCGACCGGCGTCGCCCATGACCGCCCGCTCGTGCTCGTCGCGACGAACGAGGCCGCCCGGAGTGCCGGGATCAAGGCCGGTGCGCTCGTGCGGACCGCGGCCAAGATCCTCGGCGGCGGAGGCGGCGGCAAGGACGACGTCGCCCAGGGCGGCGGCTCGGATGCCTCGCGCATCCCGGACGCGCTGTCCGCCATCCGCACCGCGGTCGCGGAACGCTGACGCCCGGGATGGCTGGGGAGGGTCTGGGAACCGCCGGCGGGAGTGCCGGCGCCTACCCCCACGGACCGAAGCTCGGCGTCGACGTCGGGCAGGTCCGGGTGGGCCTGGCCGGGTGCGACCGCGACGGCCTGCTCGCCACACCGATCCGGACGCTCAAGCGGGATCCCCGCAGGAACAGCGACGTGCGGATCCTCGTCCGGGAGGCGATGGAGCGCGGCGCGGTGCAGATCGTGGTCGGGCTGCCCCGAAACCTCAGCGGGCGGGAGGGGGCGTCCGCGGAGATGGCACGGGACTACGCGGCGCTGATCGTCGAGGAGCTCCTGCGCCAGTCGCAGCAGGTGCCGGTACGCCTGGTCGATGAACGCCTGAGCACCGTCTCGGCGCACCGTTCGCTGCATGCGGCTGGTCTCAGCAGCCGTGAGCATCGTAAGGTAGTGGATCAGGTGGCTGCCGTCGAAATACTCCAGCATGCCATCGATATGCAACGTTCACGTGGACGGGACGTGGGGGATCCGGTTCCTGTGCGTGAGGCAGAGGGCGCTTAGGGCCCGCTGCTCACCCCTACAGAGGAGCCAGTTATCAAGGACAGTTCGCCCAGCAGGAGGAATTCGGAGTCGTGAACAATCGCACCCGCCCTTTCCCCGCCTCCCACGAGTCCGACGGCGCGCACGTCGAGGACGACGGCTACGCGCACCCCGAGCCGGTCGAGGAGTTCTTCGCGGCTCAGGAGCGGGCCCCGCGCCGCAAGCAGTCCCGCCGCCCGTCGAAGGCCAGGCAGCGCAGGCGCCTGCGGCGCACCGTCGTCATGCTCGTCGTCCTCATGCTGTTCGCCGGGACCGTCTACGGCGTCGCGCTCATGCTGCGCGACCTGCTGGGACTGAACGACGTCACCGACTACGCGGGCCCGGGCGGGGACGAGACCATTTTCACCGTGCCCGAGGGGGCCGGTGCCCTGGCCATCGGCAACGGCCTCGAGGCCGCCGACATCGTGGCGGACTCTGCAACCTTCGTCTCGGCCCTCGCCGCCATCTCCGAAGGACGCGAGGTCCAGCCCGGAGAGTACGAGATGCGCCTCCAGATGCCCTCCGCGGACGCCGCGGAGGCCCTCCTCGGCGAGGACCCCTCGATCGTCTCCTACGCAGCCGTGGCCCGCGACCTCCGCCAGGGCGAGGTCTTCGACATCCTCAGCACCTCCACCGGCATCCCGCGCGCCGAATTCGACGCCCTGGCCGCCGCACCCACGCAGTTCGGCCTCCCGCCGCAGGCGCTGTCGCTCGAAGGCTACCTGCACCCCGGGGAGTACCGCTTCGACGTCGAGGCCACCGCCACGGACATCATCACGGAGATGGTCAAGGCCACCACGGACCGCCTCGCGGAGGACGGCGTGACCGACCCCGCCGAGCAGTACAGGATCCTGACGATCGCGAGCATCGTGCAGGCCGAGGCCCAGCAGGGGGACTACGCGACCGTGGCCGGCGCCATCAACAACAGGCTCGCACCCGGCAACACCGAGACCGGCGGGTTCATCCAGTCCGATGCCTCCGTCACCTACGGGCTGGGCAAGCGCAGCTACCAGCTCACCGACGAGGAGAAGCAGGACACCTCCAACCCGTACAACACCTACGCGAACCCCGGACTGCCGAAGGGCCCCATCGGTTCTCCCGGCGACGATGCGATCGACGCGACGGTCAACGCGGCGGACGTGCCCTTCTACTTCTGGGTGACGGTGGATCTCGACACCGGCGAGACCAAGTTCTCCGAGACCTACGCGGAGCACCTGCGCTACGTCGCCGAGTACGACGCCTGGTGCGCGGGCAACCCCGGACGGTGCGAGTAGGTGGTCCCTGCCGGACCCACGGCGGCACCGCCACTGCGTGCCGCCGTGGTCGGTTCGCCGATCGGACACTCGAAGTCGCCGCTGCTGCACGCCGCCGCCTACCGACTGCTCGGCGTCCACTGCGCCTACACGGCGATCGACGTGGACGAGGAGTCGCTGGGCGCCTTCGTCCAGGAGGTGCGTACCGCCCCGGGATGGCGCGGACTGTCCGTGACCATGCCCCTGAAGGCCGCCATGGCCCTCCTCGTGGACCGCATCACGGAGCCTGCCTCGGTCCTCGGGGTCGTGAACACCGTCGTCGTCGGCGGTGAGGGAGCGGGCCGGGTGCTCACGGGACACAACACGGACGTCGTCGGGGTAGCCCGGGCACTCGCCTCCGCAGGGGTCGGCCATCCCGAACGCGCGGTCATCCTCGGCGGCGGCGGCACGGCCGCCGCCGCCGTGGCCGGGCTCGCCCTCCTCGGAGCGCAGGCGGTGCAGGTGGCCGTCCGACGGCCCGAAGCCGCCGCCGACCTGCAGAGGATCGGGGCCGCCGTCGGGGTCGACGTCGCGCTCACGCCCTGGGCGGACGCCGCCGCAGCGGTCCAGGCGGCCGACGTCGTCCTCTCCACCCTCCCTCCCCGCGCGGCGGATCCGCTGGCGGCGGAGCTCTCCTCGCGCGCCGGCTTCCGCACGGACGGAACACTGCTCGATGTGGCGTACGACCCATGGCCCAGCGCCCTCGCCGCGGCCTGGCACCGGGGCGGCGGGACGATCGTGCCCGGACTCGACATGCTGCTGCACCAGGCCGTGGAGCAGGTGCGCCTGTTCTTCCCGGACGCCGGCCAGGATCCGGCCGCCGTCTTAAACGTGATGTGTGACGCAGTGGGCGCCCCCCGGCGCTGAAGCCTGCGGTGCTGCATGGCAGTATGGAAACCATGTTGCGTTGGTTGACGGCAGGAGAATCGCACGGCCCCGCCGTGGTCGGGATCATCGAGGGGATGCCTGCGGGAGTCGGCATCACCAGTACCGATATCCAGGAAGCGCTGGCCCGCCGTCGGCTCGGCTACGGACGCGGTGCCCGCATGAAGTTCGAACAGGACCAGGTCCGCATCATCGGCGGCGTCCGCCACGGCCTGACGCAGGGCGGGCCCGTGGCCATCGAGGTGGCGAACACCGAGTGGCCGAAGTGGGAGAAGATCATGTCCGCCGATCCGCTGGGCGCGGACGACGCCGCGGAACTCGCGGCATCGGCGCGCAACGCCCCGCTGACCCGGCCGCGTCCCGGCCATGCGGACTTCACCGGCATGCAGAAGTACGGCTTCGGCGAGGCGCGCCCCGTCCTGGAACGGGCGAGCGCCCGCGAGACCGCCACCCGCGTGGCCCTCGGCACCGTCGCCGCCCGGTTCCTCGAAGGCCTCGGCATCCGGCTCGTCAGCCACACGGTGTCCATCGCCTCCGTCTCCGTCCCGGAGGACGCGCCCCTGCCGACCCCGAGCGACGTCATCGCCCTCGACACCGACCCGCTGCGCTGCTTCCACCGGGACACGTCCGACGCCATGGTCGCCGAGGTCGACGCCGCCCACAAGGAGGGCGAGACGCTCGGCGGCGTCGTCGAGGTGGTCGCCTACGGGCTCCCGCCCGGACTGGGCAGCTACGTCCACTGGGACCGGCGCCTCGATTCCCGCCTCGCGGCGGCCCTCATGGGCATCCAGGCCATCAAGGGCGTCGAGGTGGGCGACGGCTTCGAGACGGCGGCCCGCCGCGGCACCGCAGCCCATGACGAGATCATCCGCAACGACGACGGCAAGATCGTCCGCGCCAGCAACCGTGCCGGCGGCATCGAGGGCGGCATGAGCATCGGTGACACCCTCCGCGTCCGGGCGGCGATGAAGCCCATCGCCACGGTGCCGCGCGCGCTGCGCACCGTGGACGTCAGCACGGGGGCCGCGGCCCGGGCCCACCACCAGCGGTCGGACGTCTGCGCCGTCCCGGCGGCCGGAGTGGTGGCCGAGGCGATGACCGCCCTGGTACTCGCCGAGGCGGTCACCGAGAAGTTCGGCGGCGACTCCCTCGCGGAGACCGCGCGCAACCTGCGCACCTACCTCGAGAGCATCCCGGAGTTCCTGGACTCCGCCGGAGCCTGATGGGACGGAACCGCCCCGTGGTGCTCGTCGGCCCCATGGCCGTCGGGAAGTCGGCCGTGGGGCGGTCGCTCGCCCAGCGGACGGGCGCGCGCTTCGTGGACTCCGACCGCGTGGTCGCCGAGCGCCACGGCAGCATCCCGGCCATCTTCGCGCAGCAGGGCGAGCCGGCCTTCCGTATCCTCGAGGCGGAGGTCGTGCGCGAGGCCCTTGCCCTGGACGACGTCGTCGTCTCGCTCGGCGGGGGAGCCGTGCTGCACCCCGGCACACAGGGCCTGCTGGGCGGCGCCACCGTCATCTTCCTCGACACCGACGTCGAGACCATCCTTCCGCGCATCAGGGGGGATTCCGGGCGACCGCTGCTGGCCGAACGCCCTGCCGAGCGGTGGCAGGAGCTGTACGACGAACGGCGCCCGCTCTATGCCCGGCTCGCCTCGGTCATCGTGGACACGCGCGGGCTGACCGTTCGCGAAGCCACCGATGCCGTGCTGCGTGCCCTGCCGGAACGGGACCACGCCCCCGGTACGGCTTCCGGACCGGTACCTGATCAAGAACCTCCACGACGAAAGCGGTACGAATCCCATGGCGACTGACGAAGCGACGATCATCCCGGTGACCGGGAGCGCCTCCGAGAACAGCTACGATGTCGTCGTGGGGCGGGGTCTGCTCGGCAGGCTCCCGGAGATCCTCGGCGAGCGGGTACGCCGCGTCCTGGTGATCCACCCGCGCGCGCTCCGGGCCACCGGGGACACCGTGCGCGACGAGCTGGCCGACGCCGGTTTCACCGCCGTCACGGCGGAGATCCCCGACGCCGAGGAGGGCAAGCACATCCAGGTCGCAGCCTTCTGCTGGCAGGTGCTCGGCCAGAACGACTTCACGCGCTCCGACGCGGTCGTCACCGTGGGCGGAGGGGCCGTGACCGACCTCGGCGGTTTCGTCGCCGCGACCTGGCTGCGGGGCGTGCGCGTGGTGCATCTCCCCACGAGCCTGCTCGGCATGGTGGACGCGGCCGTGGGCGGCAAGACGGGCATCAACACGGCGGAGGGCAAGAACCTCGTCGGGGCCTTCCATCCGCCTGCCGCCGTGCTGGCCGACCTCGACGCGCTGGCAACGCTCCCCAGGAACGAGCTCGTGACGGGGCTGGCGGAAGTGGTCAAGTGCGGTTTCATCGCCGACCCGGCCATCCTGGACCTGATCGAGCAGGACACGGCGGCCGCGTCGGATGCGACCTCGCCCGTCCTGCGGGACCTGGTGGAGCGCGCGATCCGCGTGAAGGCGGACATCGTGTCCGAGGACCTGCGTGAATCCGGCCGCCGCGAATACCTCAACTACGGCCACACGCTGGCGCACGCCATCGAGCTCGCCGAACGGTACTCGTGGCGGCACGGAGCGGCCGTCTCGGTGGGCCTGGTGTTCGCCGCGGAGCTCTCCCGCATGGTGGGGCGCCTCAGCGACGCGGATGCCGACCGCCACAAGGGCATCCTCGAATCGCTCGGGCTGCCCGTCACCTACCGGCGCGACCGGTGGGCCTCGCTCCTCGACGGGATGCGCCGCGACAAGAAGTCGAGGGGGGACCTGCTCCGGTTCGTCGTGCTCGACGGCGTCGGGCGCCCCGGCATGCTCGAGGTCCCGGACACCTCCCTCCTGTTCGCCGCCTACCAGGAGATCGCCTCCTGACCGGTCCTTCGCAGCTGTGCGCCTCGGACCGACGTCCGGGCCGGACGGGTCGGGGCGCGGTCCGGCAGATCGGCCTCCGCGCCGCGCAGGGTAGACTGGTCTCTGGACTTTTGGCGTGCTGCGGCGCGCCCGCTGTGCCTCGGCCGGCCCATCCATCCGCGAAACCGACGAAAGTGAATCTGTGGCGACCACGAACGACATCAAGAACGGCACTGTGCTGAAGCTCGAAGGCAACCTCTGGAACGTCCTCGAATTCCAGCACGTCAAGCCTGGCAAGGGTGGAGCCTTCGTCCGCACCAAGCTTCGCAACATCCTCTCCGGCAAGGTGGTCGACAAGACCTTCAACGCGGGACTGAAGATCGAGACGGCCACCGTGGACCGTCGCGACTACCAGTACCTGTACAAGGACGGCGAGGACTTCGTCTTCATGGACACCTCGGACTACGACCAGATCACGGTGCCGGGCAAGACGGTCGGCAACGCCGCGAACTTCATGCTCGAGAGCCAGATGGCGACGATCGCCCTGCACGAGGGCTCCCCGCTCTACGTGGAACTCCCCGCATCCGTGACGCTCGAGATCACCTACACCGAGCCGGGCCTGCAGGGCGACCGCTCCACGGGTGGCACGAAGCCCGCGACGGTCGAGACCGGCCACGAGATCCAGGTCCCGCTGTTCCTGGGCACCGGCACCAAGGTCAAGGTCGACACCCGGACGGGCGAGTACCTGGGACGCGTCAACGAGTGAGCGCACGCAGTAAGGCCCGCCGCCGGGCCCTGGACATCCTGTTCGAGTCGACCCAGCGCGAGATGCCGGCGCTCGAGGTCATCCGTGCCCGCCGTGAGAAGACGGACATGGTCATCGCCGACTACACGGTGGACATCGTGGAGGGCGTGCTGGAACGGCAGGAGCAGATCGACGAGTTCCTGAGCACCTACTCGCAGGGGTGGACGCTCGACCGCATGCCCGTCGTGGATTTGATGATCCTGCGGATCGGCAGCTGGGAGCTGCTGTACAACGACGACGTCCCTGACGGGGTCGCGGTCAGCGAAGCCGTCGAGCTCGCCAAGATCCTCTCCACCGACGAGTCGCCGAAGTTCGTCAACGGACTCCTCGGCAGGCTGCAGCAGCTCAAGCCCACGCTGCTCGCGTAGAAGCACACCCCGGAAGCTCCCGTAGGCCGCCACAGGCGGTCCTCGGGAGCTTCTGCGTCGGCCGGCCGGGGCGCGGCGCAGTCGTGGACCGGAGGCGGTCCCGCGCGCTGCTCAGCGCGTGGCCGATGCCACCTGGAAGATCCGTGCACGGCGCTGCGTCGCTTCCGCCAGGAGTGCGCGCTCCTGGGTGGCGTAATCGGCGTCGCGCCGTCCGCCCAGCATGCGCTGGCGAGTGTAGGCGATGCGGGACCCGGTACGGATGAACTCCCGCATGTCCTGCTGCGCGCCGACGGACTGCGCCCACGCCAGCGCCTGGGACCGGCCCGGCCGCGTGGCGAGCATCCGCACCTCCTCCTGGGTGAACCATCCCGCCCGGGCGTAGTCGCCGAGCCGCGCCTCGGTCAGGCGCCGCTCGGAGCGGCGGAGCAGGACGACGGCGATCACCGCTGCGATGAACAGGGGGACCTGGACCACGAGGTAGAAGAGGACGAAGTCGTGGAACAGCACGAGGGTGCCGCCGTTCCACAGCATGTGGCCCGCCATGGCCGGGACGAGGCCGAGCACGAAGGCACCGAGGATGCGCCCGTTGCCGCCGCCGCGGCTCAGTGCGAGGCCGAGGACGAAGCCGAGCATCGACGTGAACATGACGTGCGCGAAGGGGGAGAACAGTCCTCGCAGGATGAAGACGCTGACCAGCGAGCCCGCGCTGCCCGACTCCGCGACGGCCGAACCGAAGTACAGGATGTTCTCGGTGAAGGCGAAGCCTGCCGCGACCGTTCCGGCATACACGATGCCGTCCACGGGGCCGTCGAAATGGCTCCGGCGCGTGTAGACGAGGATCAGCACGCCGAGGCCCTTGGCGAACTCCTCGACGAGCGGTGCCTGCAGCACCGGCCCGATCACCTCGGGTGAGGTGGTGCTGAACGCGCTGCCCAGCAGTTCCACCACGTAGGTCCCGAGCAGCAGGGTCACGGCGACGGACGCGCCCGCACCCCAGAGGAACGCGAAGAGGAGGGCACCCCGGGGCTCGGGGTCCCACCGGTCGATCCAGCGCAGCCCGAGCAGGCAGATGCCCAGCGGCACGAGGGCGAGGACCCCGCAGAGGAGGAAGGCGGACGGCCCCAGGGACAGCGAGAGCAGGAGCAGGACACCGGCGACGACGAGGGCCGCGACGATCACGAGGAGGACGTTGAGCACGCCGTGACGTCGCGGGGGAGGCTGGTTCCAGACCGGCTGGAAGGGGTGTCCGGCGGTGCGGGCGGGCGCCGGACGGTGCTGCCGCACCGTGGTCTCGCCCCACCAGCCCTGGTGCTGCTGCGGCTGGTGGTGGCCGTCGGGGTGGCGGCCGGTACCCCCGGTGTCGTGCCGCTGCGGGCCGCCCGCGCCTGAACCCTGGTTGTTGATCGCCATGCTGCAACCCTAGGGGCAAGCGGCGCTGTGATAGTTTTGACCGAGCAACCAGCCTTTAAATTCCGTCCAGTGAGGCGGGGAAGGAGGAAGCGTGTTATGACCGTGCCTGCCCCGAAATCCGGCATCCACAAGCGCGTCGTTCTCGCAGAAGCAGACATAGACCGCGCCCTCACGCGCATCGCCCATGAGATCCTCGAGGCGAACAAGGGCTCCCGCGATCTCGTGCTCCTCGGCATCCCGCGCAGGGGCTTTCCCCTGGCGCAGCGGCTCGCCCAGAAGATCGCGGCCGTGGACCCGTCCGTCGACGCGGACCTCATCACCGGACAGCTCGACGTCACGATGTACCGTGACGACCTCCAGCGCAATCCCACCCGCTCGCCGCTCGCCACGCAGCTGCCGCCGTCCGGCATCGACGACAAGATCGTGGTGCTCGTCGACGACGTCCTGTACTCGGGACGTACCATCCGTGCGGCCCTCGACGCCCTCGCGGACCTCGGACGTCCGCGCACCGTGCGCCTTGCGGTCCTCGTGGACCGCGGGCACCGTGAGCTGCCCATCCGCGCCGACCACGTCGGCAAGAACCTGCCGACGTCGTCCCGCGAACGCGTCCGGGTCCACCTCGCGGAGATCGACCTGATCGGCGGTTCTGCGGTGAACGAGGTCGTCATCGAGGACCGCCCGTGAAGCACCTGCTCAGCACCCAGGACCTCTCCGCGAGGAACGCCCTTCGCCTGCTGGATGTCGCCGAGGAGATGGCGGCCGTGGGGGAGCGGGAGATCAAGAAGCTGCCCGCCCTGCGCGGACGCACCGTTGTCAACCTCTTCTTCGAGGACTCCACGCGCACGCGCATCTCCTTCGAGGCAGCGGCGAAGCGCCTCTCGGCCGATGTCATCAACTTCGCGGCCAAGGGATCCTCCGTGTCCAAGGGGGAGTCGCTGAAGGACACCGCGCAGACCCTTGAGGCCATGAGCGCGGACGCCGTCGTGATCCGCCACCCCGCCTCCGGCGCACCGGCGCGGCTCGCGGCGTCCGGCTGGATCGATGCCGCCGTGGTCAACGCCGGTGACGGCACGCACGAACACCCCACTCAGGCGCTGCTCGACGCCTTCACGCTCCGCCGGCACTGGGCGCGGCTCGGCGGCAACGCCTCGGCGGGCACCACGCTCGCCGGCATGAAGGTCCTGATCGTCGGCGACGTCCTCCACTCGAGGGTGGCCCGCTCCAACGTCTGGCTCCTGACGACGCTCGGCGCGGAGGTCCTGCTCGCGGGCCCGCCCACGCTGCTGCCGGTCGGCATCGCGTCCTGGCCCTGCACGGTGTACTACAACCTCGATGACGCCCTGGCCCAGCGGCCGGACGCCGTGATGATGCTCCGCCTGCAGGCCGAACGCATGAATGCGGCGTTCTTCCCCTCGACGCGGGAGTACTCGCGGCGCTGGGGTTTCGACGACGGACGCCTGGCGCTGCTCGACACGATGGGCCTCGACGACACGGTGATCATGCACCCCGGACCCATGAACCGCGGGCTCGAGATCTCCTCCGCCGCGGCGGACTCGCCCCGCTCCACGGTCCTCGCCCAGGTACGCAACGGGGTCTCGGTGCGCATGGCCGCGCTCTACCTGCTGCTCTCGGGGGACCACCACGACGAGCACGACGGCGACCAGGACGACGAACTGCCAGCCACGACGCCGGAAGGCCGCATCCAGTGACCGAGAACACCAGCACCACCCCCGAGTACCTCATCCGGGGTGCTTCCCTCCTGGGGGGCGCCGCCCAGGACCTCCTCGTCCGCGGAGGCGTGATCACCGCCGTGGGCGGGACCGCGGCGGGCGACGCCTCGGCGGGCGCCGTTCCGATCGACGCCGAAGGCCTCCTCGCGCTGCCCGGCATGGTCGACCTCCACACGCACCTCCGCGAACCGGGCCGCGAGGACGCCGAGACGGTCGAGACCGGCTCGCGCGCCGCGGCGCTGGGCGGCTTCACCGCCGTGCACGCCATGGCGAACAGTTCGCCCGTGGCCGACACCGCGGGCGTCGTCGAGCAGGTGTACCGCCTCGGCCTCGCCTCCGGCTGGGTCGAGGTCCGGCCGGTCGGCGCCGTCACCGTGGGCCTGGGCGGCGAACGCCTCGCCGAACTCGGTGCGATGGCGGAGTCCCGCGCGTCCGTCCGGGTCTTCTCGGACGACGGCATCTGCGTCTCCGACCCCGTCCTGATGCGCCGCGCCCTGGAGTACGTGAAGGCGTTCGACGGCGTCATCGCCCAGCACGCCCAGGAACCCCGCCTCACGGAGGGCGCCCAGATGAACGAGGGCGCGGTGTCGGCCGTGCTCGGGCTCACCGGCTGGCCGGCCGTCGCCGAGGAGAGCATCATCGCCCGCGACGTCCTCCTGGCCCAGCACGTCGGGTCGCGGCTGCACGTCTGCCACGTCTCCACCGCCGGGTCGGTCGAGATCATCCGCTGGGCCAAGGCCCGCGGCATCGACGTCACGGCCGAGGTCACGCCGCACCACCTCCTCCTGACCGACGAGCTGGTCCGCAGCTACGACCCCGTGTACAAGGTCAACCCGCCGCTGCGCACGTCCGAGGACGTCCACGCCCTCCGCGCGGCCCTCGCCGACGGCACGATCGACGTCGTCGGGACGGACCACGCCCCGCACCCGAGCGAGCACAAGGAGTGCGAGTGGGCGCAGGCGGCGATGGGCATGACCGGTCTCGAGACCGCCCTGTCCGTGGTGCAGCACACCATGGTGGAGACGGGCCTGCTCGACTGGGAGGGCTTCGCCCGCGTCACCTCCGTGACGCCCGCGCGCATCGGCCGGCTCGGGCACCAGGGCCGTCCCCTGGCCGTCGGCGAACCGGCGAACCTGATCCTCGTCGATCCGGCCGCGCGCTGGACGGTCGATCCCTCGAGGATGGCGACGAAGGGCCGCAACAGCCCCTTCCGCGGGCTCGAGCTTCCCGGCAGCGTGCGCGCGACCTTCTACGCGGGCCACCCCACGGTGCTCGACGGGCGCCTGGCCACGCCCCGCCCGTCCGCAGGAGTGGCGGCCCCGGAGGAGGCACCGGCATGGAGTATCTAGGTGCCGTGGCCGTGACGCTCGCCATCATCGTCGTCATCGTCGCGCTGATGGCGCTCGGCTGGCGCAACCGCCTGCGACGCCAGGCCGACGTCCCCGCACCGCCGGACGAGCCGGCCGGGCTCGGACCGGTCCTCTACGAGGCCGAGGGCCAGTACGTGGCGACGACGACGGCGGGCGACTGGCTCGATCGCATCGCCGTGCACGGCCTCGGCCTGCGCGGCAACGCCGTCGTTTCCGTCCACGCTTCCGGCGTCCTGATCACGCGCACCGGCGCGCGCACCGTGTTCATCCCGCGCGCGGACCTCACCTCGGTCCAGCTCGCCGGTGGCATGGCGGGCAAGTTCGTCGAGAAGGAGGGCCTCGTGGTGATCACGTGGCTCCTCGGCTCCGAGCGTGTCGACACCGGCTTCCGGACACGCCATGCCGCACACAAGGCCCAGCTCGTTGCCGCCGTCGCGGCGCTCGTGCCGGCCGACCCCCCAGCTACGACACACCACCGAACTCCACCGACCCCCGAAGGCAGGGAACAGCCGTGAGCCACGTCCAGACACACGCACCGGTCCATCGACAGGCACCCGCGGTGCTCGTCCTCGAGGACGGACGCACCTTCCGCGGCCGCGCCTACGGTGCCGAGGGCACCGCGCTCGGCGAAGCGGTCTTCGCCACCGGCATGACCGGCTACCAGGAGACCATCACCGATCCGTCCTACGCGCGCCAGCTCGTCGTCCAGACGGCGCCCCACATCGGCAACACCGGGGTCAACGCGGACGACGCCGAGTCCCGGCGGATCTGGGTGGCGGGCTACATCATCCGCGACGCCGCCCGCCGGCCGTCGAACTGGCGGTCCGAGCAGAGCCTGGACGACCAGCTCCGCGAGCAGGGCGTCGTCGGGATCGAGGGCGTCGACACGCGCGCCATCACCCGGCACCTCCGTGAACGCGGCGCCATGCGCGCGGGGATCTTCTCCGGCGCGGACGCCTCGCTGCCCGAGGACCGCCTCGTCGCGAAGGTGACCGCCCAGCCGTCCATGGCGGGCGCGCGCCTCGCGGAGGAGGTCAGCATCGACGAGGCGTACGTCGTCGAGCCTGCCGACCACGGCTGGACCGGGGAGACCGTCGCCACCATCGCGGCCCTCGATCTCGGCATCAAGGCCATGACGCCCAAGCACTTCGCACAGCGCGGCGTGCGCACCGTCGTCCTGCCGGCCGCCGCCACGTTCGAGGACGTCGTCGCGGCGCGCCCGGACGGCGTCTTCATGTCGAACGGACCCGGCGACCCCGCCACCGCCGACGCCCAGGTTGAGCTCCTCCGCCGCGTGCTCGACGCCCGCATGCCGTTCTTCGGCATCTGCTTCGGCAACCAGATCCTCGGGCGCGCGCTCGGCTTCGGCACGTACAAGCTCCGCTACGGCCACCGCGGCATCAACCAGCCGGTCCTCGACCGCCGCACCGGCAAGGTCGAGATCACCTCGCAGAACCACGGGTTCGCCGTCGATGCCCCGCTCGACGGCCCGGTCGAGGCGCCCGCGGGAACCTACGGCCGCGTCGAGGTGAGCCACGTCAGCCTGAACGACGACGTCGTCGAGGGCCTCGCGTGCCTCGACCTGCCGGCGTTCTCGGTCCAGTACCACCCCGAGGCCGCCGCCGGTCCGCACGATTCCGCGTACCTCTTCGATCGGTTCATCGACCTCATGCAGGCGGAGAAGGCGAGCCCGGGTTCCGGGAACGCGGTACGGGCCTCGGCGCTCGATGCCCCCTCCGAGTCGGAAGCGCTCGCCAGTGCGGCCGCGGCCGAACTGGGGACGCACGGATCCAAGGTGACGGGCACGCAGCCCCGGCACAGCCCCACTGACCCGAACAGCACAACGCAGGAAGAGAACTGATGCCCCGCAGAACCGACCTCAAGAGCGTCCTGGTCATCGGCTCCGGGCCGATCGTCATCGGGCAGGCCGCCGAATTCGACTACTCGGGCACGCAGGCGCTGCGCGTCCTGCGCGAGGAGGGCCTGCGGGTCATCCTCGTGAACTCGAACCCCGCCACGATCATGACCGACCCCGAGTTCGCCGACGCGACCTACGTGGAGCCGATCACTCCCGAGGTCGTCGCGAAGATCATCGAGAAGGAGCGCCCGGACGCGCTGTTGCCGACCCTCGGCGGCCAGACGGCGCTGAACACGGCGATCGCCCTGGACAAGAACGGCGTGCTGGAGAAGTTCGGCGTCGAACTCATCGGCGCGAACATCGCCGCGATCGAACTCGGCGAGGATCGCGAGAAGTTCAAGGGCGTCGTCGAGCGCTGCGGTGCCGAATCCGCGCGGTCCGCGATCATCCACTCCATCGACGAGGCCCTCGTGGCCGCGGACGATCTCGGGTACCCCATGGTGGTGCGGCCGTCCTTCACGATGGGCGGCCTCGGCTCCGGCCTCGCCTACACCGAGCAGGACCTGCGCCGGATCGTCGGCCAGGGCCTGCAGTACAGCCCCACGAGCGAGGTCCTCCTCGAGGAGAGCATCCTCGGGTGGAAGGAGTACGAGCTCGAGATGATGCGCGACAAGAACGACAACGTCGTGGTCGTCTGCTCGATCGAGAACTTCGACCCCGTGGGCGTGCACACGGGCGACTCCATCACGGTGGCGCCGGCCCTGACGCTCACCGACCGCGAGTACCAGCGACTGCGCGACATCTCCATCGCCGTCATCCGCGAGGTCGGCGTCGATACCGGCGGCTGCAACATCCAGTTCGCCGTCGAGCCCGACACTGGCCGCGTGGTGGTCATCGAGATGAACCCGCGCGTCTCGCGGTCCTCGGCCCTCGCCTCGAAGGCCACCGGCTTCGCCATCGCGAAGATCGCGACGAAGCTCTCCCTCGGGTACACGCTCGACGAGATCCCGAACGACATCACGCTGAAGACCCCGGCGTCCTTCGAGCCCACGCTGGACTACGTGGTGGTCAAGGTCCCGCGGTTCGCGTTCGAGAAGTTCCCCGCCGCGGACCCCACGCTCACCACCACCATGAAGTCGGTCGGCGAGGCCATGGCGATGGGCCGCAACTTCAGCGAGGCACTGCAGAAGGCGCTCCGCTCGCTCGAGCAGAAGGGCTCCCAGCTCTCCTACGCGCCGGTCCCCGCAGAGGAGGTCGACGCCCTCGTGGAGGCGGCCAGGCGCCCCACCACCGAACGACTCTCGCAGGTGCAGCGTGCCCTGCTCGGCGGCGCGAGCGTCGAGCGGCTCTACGAGGCCACGGGCATCGACCCCTGGTTCCTCGACCAGCTCGTGCTGCTCAACGAGGTGGCCGAGGAGGTGCGCTCGGCGCCGAACCTGACGGAGGAGGTGCTGCGGCACGCCAAGCGCCACGGCTTCTCCGACGAGCAGATCGGGTTGCTGACCTCCACCCCCGAGGCCGTCGTGCGCGGTGTCCGGCACGCCCTCGGCATCCGCCCGGTCTTCAAGACCGTGGACACGTGTGCCGCGGAGTTCGAGGCCTACACGCCCTACCACTACTCGTCCTACGACGAGGAGGACGAGGTGGCGCAGCACGAGAAGCCGTCGGTCATCATCCTCGGGTCCGGTCCCAACAGGATCGGGCAGGGCATCGAGTTCGACTACTCGTGCGTCCACGCCACGATGGCGCTGCGCGAGGCGGGCTACGAGACCGTCATGGTCAATTGCAACCCCGAGACAGTGTCCACCGACTACGACATCTCGACGCGCCTCTACTTTGAGCCGCTGACCCTCGAGGACGTCCTGGAGGTCATCGCGGCCGAGGAGCGCACCGGCGGCGTGCTCGGGGTGTTCGTGCAGCTCGGCGGCCAGACGCCGCTGAAGCTCGCGCAGGAACTGGCCGACGCCGGCATCCCCATCCTCGGCACCTCACCCGAGGCGATCGACCTCGCCGAGCACCGCGGTGCCTTCAGCCGCGTGCTCGACGCCGGCGGACTCATCGCCCCCAAGAACGGCACCGCGGTGTCCTTCGAGGACGCCAAGAAGATCGCCGACGAGATCGGGTACCCCGTCCTCGTCCGGCCGTCCTACGTTCTCGGCGGCCGTGGCATGGAGATCGTCTACGACGAGGCCAACCTCTCGCGCTACATCACGAACGCCACGGAGATCACCGAGGCCCACCCCGTGCTGATCGACCGCTTCCTCGAAGACGCCATCGAGATCGACGTCGACGCCCTGTACGACGGCACGGAGATGTACCTCGGCGGCATCATGGAGCACATCGAGGAGGCCGGCATCCACTCGGGAGACTCCGCGTGCGTCCTGCCGCCCATCACGCTGGGCGCCGACGTCCTGCAGCGCGTCCGCGAGGCGACCCTCGCCATCGCGGAGGGCGTGGGCGTCCGCGGGCTGATCAACATCCAGTTCGCCCTCGCCTCGGACGTGCTCTACGTCCTCGAAGCCAACCCGCGGGCCTCCCGCACCGTGCCCTTCGTCTCGAAGGCCACGGGCGTGCAGCTCGCGAAGGGTGCGGCGCTCATCGGCACCGGCGTCACGGTCGCGGAACTGCGCACACGGGGACTCCTCCCCGCCCGGGGCGACGGCGGGTCGCTGCCGCTGGACGCGCCTGTCTCCGTGAAGGAGGCCGTCCTGCCGTTCAGCCGCTTCCGGACCCCGGAGGGGACGGTCGTCGACTCGCTGCTGGGCCCCGAGATGCGGTCCACAGGCGAGGTCATGGGCATCGACAAGTACTTCGACACCGCCTTCGCCAAGAGCCAGGCAGCAGCGAACGCTGCCCTGCCGATCGAGGGCAAGGTCTTCGTGTCCGTCGCGAACCGGGACAAGCGCGCCATCATCATGCCGGTCAAACGGCTGGTGGACCTCGGCTTCGAGATCGTCTCCACCGGGGGCACGGCGGACGTGCTGCGGCGCAACGGCATCCAGGCGACGACGGTCCGCAAGGTCGCCGAGGGTACCGGCGCCCACGGTGAGGGAACCGTCGTCGACCTCATCACCGAGGGCGGGATCGACATGATCATCAACACGCCGTCCGGCGGGCAGGCACGCGGCGACGGCTACGAGATCCGCGCCGCCGCCACGTCCTACGGACTGCCGGTCATCACCACCATCCCCGAGGTGGGGGCGGCCGTGCAGGCCATCGAGGCCATGCGCTCCTACGAGTGGTCGGTGACGAGCCTCCAGGAGCACGCAGCCAACCTGCGCGCCTCGACCGCAGCCCGCGATGCCTCCTGAGGCAGGCGCCGCCGCGCCCCGCGTCCCCTTCGGGGAACGGCTCGCGGCGGCCCGCGCGGAGAAGGGCAGCCTGTGCGTGGGCATCGATCCGCATCCGGCGCTGCTGGCCGCCTGGGGGCTGGAGGACTCTCCCGCGGGCGTCGAGCGGTTCTCGCTCGCGGTGCTCGACGCCGTCGGGCCGGTTGCCGCTGCACTCAAGCCGCAGGTCGCGCTCTACGAGCGCCACGGCGCACGGGGCCTGCTGGCCCTCGAGGCCCTCCTCGCCCGGGCGGCCGACGCCGGCGTCCTGACGATCGCGGATGCCAAGCGCGGTGACATCGGGTCGACGATGCAGGCGTACGCCGATGCCTGGCTGGGGGAGGGACGGCCGCTCGCCGCGGACGCCGTCACGCTCAACCCCTACCTCGGGTTCGAGTCCCTCCGGCCCGCCCTGGACCTCGCTGCGGCGACGGGGCGGGGCGTCTTCGTCCTCGCGCTGACGTCGAATCCGGAGGGCCGCTCGGTCCAGCATGTCGGGGGGCACGAATCGGTGGCGCGATCGATCGCGCACGCTGCCGCTGCCGAGAATGCCGGCCCTGGGCCCGGTCACGTAGGCCTCGTGGTCGGTGCGACCGTCGGCGACGCCCCGCAGCGGCTGGGCCTCGACCTGCCCTCCCTCAACGGTCCCATCCTCGCCCCGGGGGTGGGCGCCCAGGGCGCCGGGACCGCTGAGCTGCGTGCCGCTTTCGGCGCGGCGATGCCGTTCGTGCTCCCGACGTCGAGCCGCGCCATCCTGGCCGCCGGACCCGGTGCCGCCGGGCTCCGGGCGGCGGCGGAGCGCACGCGTGACGAGCTCGCCTGACGCCGGGCGCGCATTGATTTCAGGGGCGCGGTGCCGGTAGGTTCGGTTCAAGCCCGACCCTTGACCAACGACCCGACCCATCCATACGACGAGTGGTCGCCGCCATCCGTGGTGCCGTCCAGCGCAGGGAGCACCCGTGAGCCTGAAGCCATTGACGGACGTCGAACGAACGCAGGCGCGCGAGAAGGCGACGGCGGCCCGGGTGGTCCGGGCGGACATCAAGTCGCGGCTCAAGACCGGTAGGCTTTCGGTGGCGGACGTGATCGAGAACCCGGACGGTGACGACGCCGTGGGCCGCCTCAAGGTCCTGGACCTCCTCAAGGCACTGCCCGGCGTCGGAGACGTCAGGGCGGCCGCCATCATGGCGGAGGTCCGCATCGCCGCGACGCGTCGCGTGCGGGGCCTCGGGATCCACCAGCGCAAGGCCCTCGTGCAGTACCTCGAACAACACCACTCTGGCCCGGCCAGTAAGTAAGGAATCCTTCGTGTCACAGCCCCGGCTGACAGTCCTCGCCGGCCCGACGGCCGTCGGCAAGGGAACCGTCTCGACCTACATCCGGGACAACTACCCCGAGGTGTGGCTCTCCGTCTCGGCGACCACGCGCCCGCCGCGGCCCGGCGAGGTGGACGGAGTGCACTACTTCTTCGTCTCCGCGGACGAGTTCGACCAGCTCATCGCGGACGGGCAGTTGCTGGAGTGGGCCGTGGTCCATGGGCGCAACAGGTACGGGACCCTCCGGCGCACCGTCCAGGCCGCGATGGACGAGGGCCGCACGGTACTCCTCGAGATCGACCTGCAGGGCGCGCGGCAGGTCAAGGAGTCCATGCCGGAGGCCAATTTCGTCTTCCTCGCTCCTCCCAGCTGGGAGGAGATGGTGCGCCGCCTCGTCGGGCGCGGCACCGAAACACCGGAGGAACAGCAGCAACGGCTGGAAACCGCTAAACTGGAACTTGCCGCCGAGCCGGAATTCAACCACACCGTCGTCAACGACTCCGTGGAGCATGCGGCAGACGAGCTCGTATCACTGATGGGACTGCGTCCGCTGCAGCGCTGAGAAGCCCCGCATCAGCCGTTCCGCCTAATATTTGGAGAATTTGTGTCAACTCAGCCCGAAGGCATCATCAACCCGCCGATCGACTCTCTGCTGGAGGCCTCGGACTCGAAGTACGCCCTGGTGATCTACGGTGCCAAGCGCGCCCGCCAGATCAACGCGTACTACTCCCAGCTCCACGAAGGCCTGTTCGAGTACGTCGGCCCGCTCGTCGACACCAAGCTGAACGAGAAGCCGCTCTCCATCGCCCTGCGCGAGATCAACGAGGGCATGCTCGTGTCCTCGCCCATGGAGCAGTCCGAATAGTCCCCGCGGTCCAGGAGGCAACGGACAACCGGTGCGCATAGTACTCGGAGTCGGAGGAGGGATCGCGGCCTACAAGGCCGCATCCCTCCTCCGTCTTTTCACGGAGTCGGGGCATGACGTCACGGTCATCCCGACGGACGCGGCGACCCGCTTCGTGGGCACCGCCACCTGGGAGGCGCTCTCGGGCAACCCGGTGAGCAACAGCGTCTGGGACGACGTCGACAAGGTGAACCACGTGCGCCTGGGCCACGAGGCCGACCTGATCGTCGTCGCCCCCGCCACCGCCGACGTCCTGGCCCGTGCCGCCGCCGGCCTCGCCAACGACCTCCTCACCGGCACGCTCCTCATGGCCCACGGGCCGGTCGTCATGGCACCGGCGATGCACACGGAGATGTGGCAGCACGCCGCGACCCGGGCGAACGTCGAGACCCTCCGCGCCCGTGGCGTCACGATCATCGAGCCGGCATCGGGGCGGCTCACGGGTGCGGATTCCGGGCCGGGCCGGCTCCCCGAGCCTGCCGACATCTTCGCCGCGGCCATGGCCGTCGCCACCCGTCCGGTCGCGGGCGGATCGCTGCAGGGCAGGCGCGTCACCATCTCGGCCGGTGGCACCCGTGAGGCCCTCGACCCCGTGCGGTTCCTCGGCAACCGGTCATCGGGCAAGCAGGGCATGGCCCTCGCCGAGGCGGCGCTCGCGCAGGGAGCCCACGTGACCCTCGTCCTCGCCCACGCGGAGGTGCCCCCGCCGCCCGGGTGCGACGTCGTGCGGGTCGAGTCCGCGCTCCAGCTGCGCGACGCCGTCCTCGAGGCGCTCCCCGCCACGGACGTGCTCGTCATGGCTGCGGCCGTGGCGGACTTCCGCCCCGCCGAGGTCGTGGCGACCAAGATCAAGAAGAACGACGACGGGACGGACCCCGTGCTCACCCTCGTGCGGAACCCCGACGTCCTCCGCGAGGCCGTGCTGGCCCGCGAGGGCCGCGAGCCGCGTCCGGTCATCGCCGGATTCGCGGCCGAGACCGGGGACGCGACGGCGGACCCCCTGACGCACGCCCGCGCCAAGCTCGCGCGGAAGGGCTGCGATTTCCTCGTGCTCAACGTCGTGGGCACGGAGCTGGTCTTCGGGGAGGACTCGAACGAGGTTACGATCCTCGATGCGGACGGCGGCGAATCAGCAGCGGTGCGGGGCTCGAAGCGGCTGGTCGCGGACGCCGTGATCGGCCACGCAGCCCGGCTGCTGTCCCGCTGAGCCCTGGTCCGCCCGGCCCGGACGCGCTGTCGGAACACGTCGACGCACGGGGTCGTGCCGCGTAGCACCGAGCCGTACTGTCCCTGCAACCAAGTAGAGTGGGCACGTGAATTCACCCAGTACTGATTCCTCCCTGCGCCTCTTCACATCGGAATCGGTCACCGAGGGCCATCCGGACAAGATCTGCGACCAGATCAGCGATGCCATCCTCGACGGCCTCCTCGAGCAGGACCCGGATTCCCGCGTCGCGGTCGAGACGCTCGTGACCACGGGCCTGGTGCACGTCGCCGGCGAGGTCACCACGGAGGCCTACGTCGAGATCCCCGACATCGTCCGGAAGACCATCCTCGGCATCGGGTACGACTCCTCGGCCAACGGCTTCGACGGCGCCCGCTGCGGCGTCTCCGTCTCCATCGGGCAGCAGAGCGCGGAGATCGCCTCCGGCGTCTTCACCTCGCTCGAGACCCGCGAGGGCACGGGCGTGGACCCGTACGACGCGCAGGGCGCGGGCGACCAGGGCATCATGTTCGGCTACGCGAGCGATGAGACGTCGGTGTTCATGCCCACGCCCATCTGGCTCGCCCACCGCCTGTCGGAGCGCCTCACCTCGGTCCGCAAGGACGGCACCCTGCCGTACCTTCGCCCGGACGGCAAGACCCAGGTCACCATCGGGTACGACGGCGACCGCCCGGTCTCCATCGACTCCGTCGTGATCTCCTCCCAGCACAGCGCCGACGTTCCGCTGGAGGACCTGCGGGCCGACCTCGTGGACCACGTCATCACCCCGGTCCTCGCCGACTCCGAGCTCGACGCGTCGTCGGTCCGCCACATCCTCAACCCGGGCGGCGCCTTCATCATCGGCGGTCCTGTCGGAGACGCCGGCCTGACCGGCCGCAAGATCATCGTGGACACCTACGGCGGCATGGCCCGGCACGGTGGCGGTGCCTTCAGCGGCAAGGATCCCTCGAAGGTGGACCGCTCGGCCGCCTACGCCATGCGGTGGGTCGCGAAGAACGTCGTCGCTGCCGGACTCGCACGCCGCGCCGAGATCCAGATCGCGTACGCCATCGGCATGGCGCAGCCCGTGGGCATCTACGTCGAGACCTTCGGCACCGAGACCGTGGATCCGCGGGCCATCGGTACCGCCATCCGCGAGATCTTCGACCTCCGCCCGCTCGGCATCATCAACGCCCTCGACCTCAAGAAGCCCATCTACCAGCGCACGGCGGCGCACGGCCACTTCGGCCGGGAAGAGGACGGCTTCACCTGGGAGCGCACGGATCGCGTGGACAAGCTCCGGAGCTACTTCAACGCCTGACACGGGAGGGGGAAGCCGCAGGCGCAGGCCGGGCGCTGCAGCATCATGACGGAGACCACGCGGGACACCGGTACGGACGGCCAGTTGTCGCTGCTGCACGGCTTCGGCCCGGCGAGGCTGCCCCAGGCCGATCCCGGGCGGGCGTCGTCGCTGCCGGTCGCACGCGTGGTCCTCGACGCCCAGTTGCCGCACCTGGACAGGTTCTTCGACTACTCCGTGCCCGCTGCGATGGACGCCGAGGCCCTGCCGGGCGTCCGGGTCAGGGTGCGGTTCGCCGGGCGCGAGCACTCCGGTTTCCTGGCCGAGCGTGTCGAGGAGGCCAGCACGACGGCGACCCTCCTGCCGCTGGGGAAGGTCGTCTCGCCCCAGCAGGTCCTCACACCGGAGGTCCTGGCCCTGGCCGCGGCGGTGGCCGGGCGGTCGGTGGGCACCGTCAGCGACGTCCTCCGGTCGGCCGTGCCGCCGCGGATGGCGCGCGTCGAAGCGGAGTTCCCCCTCGCGCTCCCTGCCGCAACCCCCGAGGTGACGGCGGAACCGCCCGAATCCGGCAGCTTCCGGCGCTACGTGAACGGGTCCACCTACCTGCAGCACCTCCGCGCGGGCGAGTCCCCCCGTGCCGTGCTCACGAGCCTCGGCGGGTACGGCAGTACGGCCTGGACGGAGGAGATCACCGACGCCGTGGCGGCCGCAGCCGCGTCCGGGCGGGGCTCGGTCGTCGTGGTCCCCGACCAGCGGGACCTCGCCCGGGTGGAGGCCGCTCTCGCCGCCCGCCTCGGCGCGTCCTCCGTGGCACGCCTCACGGGCGACGACGGAGCCACGCCCCGGTACCGCAACTTCCTGCGCATCGTGCACGGTACGGCGACGGTCGCGGTCGGCACGCGGTCGGCCGCCTACGCGCCCGTGCGGAACCTCGGCCTCGTCTGCCTGTGGGATGACGGGGACGACCAGCACATCGAGCAGCGGGCGCCCTACCAGCACATCCGGGACGTGCTGCTGCTGCGGGCCGAACACGAGGGAGCCGCGATGCTGCTCTCCTCCTTCGCGCGGACCACGGAGGCGCAGCGCCTCGTCGACACAGGGTGGGCCCACGCCATCCAGGCCGATCGCAGCGAGGTGCGGCGGGCCGCTCCGCGCGTCGTCCATGCTGCCGACGCCTACCAGATGGAACGCGACCCGCTCGCCGCGCAGGCCCGGATCCCGCACGCCGCGTGGGCGGCGGCGCAGGCAGGGCTGAAGCACGGTCCCGTCCTGCTGCAGGTGGCGCGCACGGGCTTCTCGCCGGCGCTGGCCTGCGACCGGTGCCGCCACCCGGCCCGCTGTTCCGTGTGCGCGGGGCCGCTCGCCCAGGCGGGCCGCAATGCCCCGCCGGCCTGCCGCTGGTGCGGGCGCCCGGACAACTCCTGGTCCTGTTCGGAGTGCGGCGGCACCCGGGTGCGGGCGACAGTGGCGGGTGCCACCCGGACGGCGGAGGAACTGGGCCGGGCATTCCCGGGAGTACCCGTCATCTCCTCGGCGGGCGAGCACATCGTCGACACCGTGCGGGACGCACCTGCCGTCGTCGTCGCGACACCGGGCGCCGAGCCCGTGGCCGCCGCCGGGTACGCCGCCGTGATCCTGCTCGACGGCAACGCCCTGCTCAGCCGGGAGTCCCTGCGGGCCGGCGAGGACGCCCTGCGCCGGTGGTTCTCCGCGGCGATCCTCGCGAGACCGTCGACGGCCGGCGGGACGGTGGTGATCACGGGCGACGACGACGTCGCCGTGGGCCACCTCGTGCGGTGGGATCCGGCGGGAGCCGCGTCGCGTGAACTGGCCGAACGCCACGAGCTCGGGCTGCCCCCCGCCGTCCGGTATGCGGTCCTGACCGGGACGCGCGAGGCCCTCACGCATTTCCTCGAAGGTTTGGACACGGAGGGGGCTGCGCGCGTCGTCGGCCCTGCGCCGGTTCCACCCGACGTCCGCCGGGACGCCATGCTCGCCGCCCGCGCGGCCGCGGACCCGAAGCGCCGCACCGACCGGACCGGTGCGCCCTCCACCGACGTCCTGGCAGGACAGGGCAGCCACCGGGTCCTCCTCTTCTTCTCCTACCGGGCGGCCGCCGGGATCACGCGGCAGCTGCGGGCCCGTCGTGCGGCACTGTCCGCCAGGAGGACGGGCGAACCGGTCCACATCCGCCTCGACGCGCTCGACGTCCTCTAGCCCCGGGCGAGTATCGCGTGCGCCGGGGGGTGTTCGTGGGGGTGCCGGCCGCCGGGTCCACCGGCACGATTTCACGGCGGGGGTAGCGGATGCCATCCGGCGGAGTCGACCTCGATGATCGCGGGCGCCACGGCGTCCACGCCCCTCATGCGCAGGGCGCCCTCGATGTCCTTCTCCGACGCCGTGACCACGAAGGCCTCGCCACGGTACAGATCGGCTGTCTCCTCCACGAGCGCCACGACGGCCTCACGCCCGCCGGCGTCGAAGCGTCCCGTGATGCGCACTCGGGAGAGCCAGGCCGGCGGTACCGCGGCAGCGTCGAGGAGGACGGCAGTGGCGGGGCACTGGAGGTCCGCCATCAGGAACCCGGCGCCCGCTGTGCAGGAACTGCCGGGCCGCGGGGCCCCGACCGCCGTCGGCCGTGCTCGGCGATGGCATGCCGGCACGCCTCCCGGAGCTGCTCCGCGGAGGCGCTCCAGGAGTAGGTGGCCGCGCGTTCGAGCCCTGCACGGGATGCCTCCGCCCAGCGGCCGGGCTCCTCGAGGGAGCGGACCGCCACGGCCACTGCCGCCGGATCATCCGGGTCGACGAACAGTGCCGCGGACCCCCCGACCTCGCGGAAGATGGGGATGTCGCTCGCGATCACGGGTGTACCGGTGCCCATCGCCTCGATGATGGGCAGCCCGTAGCCTTCCGCCCTCGAGAGCGTGACGAGCGCGGTGGCGTCGTCGAGCAGGTCCTCGTACTCCCCGTCCGTCACGCCCCCGTGGAAGACGACGCCGCCTGCTGCGGGTGCGAGCGCCTCGAGTTCGGCGCGGCGTTCGGGCGTGATGCGGCTCAGCAGGTGGAGCGTATGGCCGGGCAGGAGGGCCATTGCGCGGACGAGTGTCTCGACGTTCTTGTAGGGCATGAAGGAGCCCATGTAGAGCAGCGACGCGGACCGCGGGGCGTCGGGATCGCGGCGCCGCTCCGACGGCTGGGGCGCGTTGCCCACGAGCAGGACGGGCCGGCGCGTGAGGCGGTGCCGGCGCATGAGGTCCGCCGTCGTGTCCGAGATCGTGGCGACCACGTCGGCCCGGTCCAGCAGGAGCCGCTGGGGCCAGTAGGCGAGGTGGTAGAGCCGCCACAGGAGGCGCACCGGGAGCGGGAGGAACGACGGCGGCGTCGGGTTCTGGTAGTAGATGAGGTCGTGCAGGGTGAGGACGAGGGGATACCTGCGTCCCCACGAGCCCATGGTCTGCATGGGGCACACCACGACGTCGGGCTCCAGGGCGTTGATGCGCCGGGCCACGAACAGTTCCGCGGGGGAGAGCGGGCTGTTGACCAGTACGTGCGGTACGTCCGGCAGGAGGGCCAGTTGCCGCCGGTCGCTGATCAGCATGACGACGTCGTCCGTCTCCGCCAGCGCGGCGATCAGGCTGGCGCCGTAGCGGCTGATTCCGTCGTGGTGGTCGGTGCGCGTGAAGCGCGCGTCGAACAGGATCCTCATGCGGAGACACCCTCCAAAAAGGTCTCGATGAGCCGTGCGGCATCCCGCGGCTTCTCGTAGTGGACGAGGTGGCCGACGTCGCCGATGACGTCGAGGGTGGCGTTCGGCATCAGGGCTGCGAGCTCACGCTGGCTGGCGACCGAGCCGATGTCGTCCTGCTCCGCGGCGATGAGCAGCACCGGTATGTCGAGCTGATGCGCACGGTCCCTGACCGTGCCGGAGATGGACGACCGGAATGCCTCGAGGACCACCCGGCGGCTGGCGAACGAGCTGAAGTAGGCGTCGTGCTGGGCGTGGATCCAGCGACGCAGCGTGCGGTCCCTGGTCTTCGCCATGAAGACGCTCATGGCGCGGACGATCACCGGATTGGCCAGGAGCGCACGTCCGGCGGCCTCCGGGAGGCGGTCCGCGGCCAGGTAGTAGCCTTCGGCGACGCGCGATGCGATCCGGCTCGGCCCTTCGAGGGCGGGGGCGCTGATGGGATTGACCAGGACCAGGGATCCGGCGAGCCCCGGTGCGAGCGCTGCCGCCTCGGCTGCGACGATCGAGCCGAAGGAGTGACCGAGCAGCACCGGTGGCTCCGGAGCCAGGCTGCGTGTGGTGTCCGTGATGAAGCGGGCGTACGTGGCGACGTCGTGCGTGCCGCGCAGTTCCTGGCCCTGGCCGAAGCCCGGCAGGTCGGGGAGGATGACCCGGTGGGCGGGCAGTTCCTCGAGGAGGCGCAGCAGTCCGTGGTGATCGCCGCGGAATCCGTGCACCATGACGATCGTCCGGCCGCCGAGGGCGTCCTCCCGGTCGACCGGAGGGAAGTCCCAGACCCGCTGGAGCGTGCCCTCCCACCTCACGCTCCGCACGGTCGCCCCGCGCATCAGCCCACCGTGTCCGGGTGCGAACCGAACCGCTGGTCCCGGTCGAGCGCGTCGAGTGCCGAGAGGTGCGCGTCGTCGAGCGTGAACCCGAAGATGTCGAGGTTCGAGCTGATGCGCTCGCGCGAGCTGGCCTTGGGGATGGTCAGGACGTCGTGCTGGTAGTGCCACCGGAGGATCACCTGGGCGGGCGTGCGGCCGAGTTCGGCCGCGATGCGCCCGATCTCCGGGTCCACGAGCACGTTCCCGCGTCCCAGCGGACTCCACGCCTGCGTGGTGATCCCGTGCCGCTCGTGGAAGGATCGCAGCCCGCTCTGCTGGAGATACGGGTGCAGCTCGACCTGGTTGAGGACGGGGGCCACCCCGGTCTCGGCCAGGAGGCGCTCGAGGTGCGCCTCCTGGAAGTTCGAGACGCCGATGGAGCGGACGCGGCCGTCGGCGCGGAGCCGTTCCAGTGCCCGCCAGGTGTCGACGTACAGGTCCTTCGAGGGACACGGCCAATGGATGAGGTAGAGATCGAGCTGATCGAGGCCCAGCAGCTCCATGCTCGCGTCGAACGCCCGGAGCGTGGCCTCGTAGCCGTGGTCCGCGTTCCACACCTTCGAGGTGATGAACAGGTCCTCCCGCGTCCCGGTCTCGAGGTACCGGCGGGCGGCGGCACCGACGCCCGCCTCGTTCCCGTACAGAGCCGCGGTGTCGAGCAGGCGGTACCCGACGTCGAGCGCCGTCGAGCAGAGCTCCTCCGTGTCGTCGGGTGGGACTTTGTAGACGCCGTACCCGAGCACGTCCATCAGGGTGCCGTCGGCGAGCGCGGTGCGGGGAACCAGGGAGCTCATGGGGGAACTCTACCGAGGTGCGGCCCGCCCGCCCGGAGTCGCCCGCGGCAGGCGCGCCCACTCGCCCGGTTCGAGCCCGTCGAGGATCAGGGTCGGTCCGTGCCTACGTATGCACGAGCCGCCGGGCCGACCCCTCGTCGAGGATGAGGTCGGTCGCCAGGCCTGCGGCGAGAGCGCCGCGCAACCCGTCGATCTTCGATTCTCCGGAGACCACGCAGATGCGGCGCGGCACGGTCCGCAGGTCGTCCAGGTTGGGGCCGGTGCTGCGTGCATTGAGCAGGATGTCCCGGTGCGTCCCGTCCGCACGGAAGAACATGGTGGCGACATCGCCCACCACGGCGTCGCTCTCGAGGGTCTCGAGGTCTTCCCGGTCGAGGTAGCCGCCGCTGTACACGTGGCTCGGGATGCCCGCGCCGATGGAACCCACGCCGAAGATCGCCATGGTCATGCGGCGCTGGAGGTCGAGGATGCGCCGCACGCTGCGTTCCTCCCACATCGCGGTCTTGGTCTCCGCATGGTCGAAGAAGGCGGGGACGGGAAACTGCTCCACGCGCGCGCCGTAGGCCTGCCCGAAGCGGCGCAGGATCTCGCTGGCATAGGTGATCCCGGTGGTCTGGGTGTTGCCCGCGCCATTGAGCTGCACGATCGTGCTGTCGTGGGTCTGCTTGCGGGTCAGGTGGTGGCTCACGGCGCTGAGGGTGGACCCCCAGGCGACACCGACGATCGCGTTCGAATCCACGAGTGGTCCGATGGTCCGTGCGGCCTGGATCGCGACCCGGTCCAGCACCTCCGAATCGCTGACGGAATCGGAGACCGGCACCACGTGGGCCTCGACGCCGAAGCGGCGCCGGATCTGCTGCTCCAGCGCCGGCGCCCGCTCCGAGGGGTTGTTCACCTGGATCTGCACCAGCCCGGTCTCGCGTGCCATGGACAGCAGCCTCGAGACGGTGGAACGCGAGGTGCACAGCTCGCGTGCGATCGCGTTCATCGTGAGGTCCTGCAGGTAGTACATCTGGGCCGCCCGCAGCGCGTCCCGGGAACGGTTGCCCGGCGGCTGATCCGCGGCTGCGGGTTCTGCTCCCGTACCGCCACTCGTCGTCGTCATCCCGCCAGTCTGGCCCCTGGTGCACGTTTGTGCAATCGGCTTGACTGGTATTCCCAGCGCTCGAAGAATTGAACGTGCAGCACCCATTCCAGACATTGAAGTTACGGAGTAGCACCTTGAGCATTCCAGCCGGCCGGACGAACGGTGAAGGCACAACAACCTCGACCCGCACCGTGGTGCAGAAGCTCAGGGACAAGCCCCGGGCGTCCGTGCTCGTGATCGGCGGCGGGATCAACGGGGTCGGCACGTTCCGCGACCTCGCACTGCAGGGTATCGACGTCGCGCTCGTCGAGCGGGGCGACTACTGCCAGGGGGCCTCTGGCGCATCCTCGCACATGATCCACGGCGGGATCCGCTACCTCGAGAACGGCGAGTTCCGCCTCGTCCGGGAGTCGGTCATCGAGCGCAACGCCCTCCTGAGGATCGCGCCGCACTATGTGAAGCCGCTGCAGACCACCATCCCCATCTACACCACCTTCTCGGGCATCCTCTCCGCTCCCATGCGTTTCCTGACGCACAAGCAGGGCAAGCAGGTGGAGCGCGGCGCCGTGCTCATCAAGGCCGGCCTCACCATGTACGACTTCTTCTCGCGCGACGGCGGCAACGTGCCCCGCCACTCCTTCGTCGGCCGCAAGAAGGCGCTCGCCGCCATGCCCGACCTCCGCAAGGACATCAAGTACGCGGCGACCTACTTCGACGCCTCGGTGCACAACCCCGAACGCCTCACGCTGGACGTGCTGCGCGACGGGCAGGTGGCCAATCCTGCCGCCCGCGCCGCGAACTACGTCAGCGCCATCGGCAACGGCGAGGACGGCGTCCTCCTGCGCGACGAACTCTCGGGTGAGACCTTCACCTTCCAGGCCGACGTCGTCGTCAACGCGACCGGTGCATGGACCGACGGCACCAACGCCACCCTCGGGGCCGAGACCCTCTTCATGGGCGGCACCAAGGGTTCGCACATCGTGCTGGACCACCCGGAGCTGCTCAGGGCGTGCAACGGCACGGAGATCTTCTTCGAGCACCTCGACGGCCGGATCGTGCTGATCTACCCCATGGGCGACCGCGTCCTCGTGGGCACCACCGACATCGACGTGGACGTGAACGAGCAGGCCGTCTGCACCGATGAGGAGATCGACTACTTCTTCGAGCTGATCGGGCACGTGTTCCCGGACATCACGGTGTCCAAGGACGACATCGTGTACAGCTTCTCCGGAGTTCGCCCCCTTCCCCGGCATGACGAGACCCAGCCCGGCTTCGTGTCGCGGGACTACCGGATCGAGAAGCGCGAGGAGAAGCTGGGGGGCCGCACCGTCACCACCCTCAGCCTCGTCGGCGGCAAGTGGACCACGTTCCGCGCGCTGTCCGAGCACCTGGCGGACGAGACCCTTGCAGCCCTCGGCGCGTCCCGCAGGACGTCCACCGCGGGCGTCGCCATCGGCGGCGGGAAGGACTTCCCGACGGACGAAGCCGCGGAGCGTGCCTGGATCAGGGCGGCGGTCCGCCCGGGCTTCGACGAAGCCCGGGTCGGGGTACTGCTGACGCGCTACGGCACGCGTGCGAAGAATGTCCTCGAATACCTCGCCCAGGGCAGCGACAGGATGTTTAATTCCACCAAGGAGCTCAGCACGCGGGAGCTCGCCTACATGGTGGAGCACGAGCAGGTCGGTCACCTGATCGACGTCCTGATCCGCCGGACATCGCTTGCTTTCCGGGGCCTCGTCACCCAGGAACTGCTCGCCGAGCTCGCCGAGACCCTCGCTCCGCTGCTGGGGTGGGACGCCGCGGAATCCGCGGCGGAGATCGAGCTCGCCGAGAGTGTCCTGGCCGAGGCCCATAGGGTGCAGGTCAAGAGCCTGACCTCGTAGCGGCGCCGCCGCGACGAGGTCGAATCGCTGCTCGACGCAGCGATGCAATGCCATCGGCAGAGGTTGCCGGGGGGAACCAACGGGTGCCGTCGAGGCGGCGGCACCCGTCGATAAATGAATAGATGGAGGAGTCAAAGATGTCTCTGGAAGTATTTGTAGCCGAAACGTTCGGCACAATGCTGCTGTTGTTGCTCGGTACCGGTGTGGTCGCGAATGTCGCGCTCGCCAGGACCAAGGGAAATAACGGCGGCTTTCTCATGGTCAACTTCGGCTGGGGCCTCGCGGTCTTCGCCGGTGTCTACGTGGCGGCCCTCTCAGGCGCCCACCTCAACTTCGCGGTCACCGTCGGTCTCTGGGTGAACGGCGACACAGCCGAATTCGCGCCCGGCGTGGACAAGAACTTCGTCAACGCCATGGCGTATCTCGCAGCCCAGATGATCGGCTCCATCCTCGGCGCCGTCCTCTGCTGGCTCTCCTACAAGCAGCACTTCGACGAGGAGCCGGACCCCGCCAACAAGCTGGGCGTCTTCTCCACCGGTCCCGCCATCCGTTCCTACGGCTGGAATGTCGTCACCGAGATCATCGGCACCTTCGTCCTCGTGTTCGTGATCCTGTCGATCGGCAACACCCCGTCCGGTCTCGGCCCGCTCGCCGTCGCGCTGCTCGTCGTCGGCATCGGCGCCTCGCTCGGTGGTCCCACCGGCTACGCCATCAACCCGAACCGCGACCTCGGCCCCCGTATCGCCCACGCCCTGCTGCCCATCCGTGGCAAGGGCAGCAGCGACTGGGGCTATGCCTGGGTGCCGGTCGTCGGACCGATCATCGGTGGTGCCCTCGCCGGCATCGTCGTCCAGTTCATCGCGTTCCCGCCGGCAGCCTAGGCCCTACTCACGACCGGCGGCTGCCTGCAGCCGCCCCATCTTGTCATCCAATGAAGGAGTAAGACATGTCGCAGCAGTACGTCATCGCCATCGACCAGGGCACCACGTCCAGCCGGGCCATCGTGTTCGACCACAAGGGCGACATCGTGTCCTCCGGGCAGAAGGAACACGAGCAGATCTTCCCGCGCGCCGGCTGGGTGGAACACGACCCCGCCGAGATCTGGGACAACACCCGTGAGGTCATCGGCTCCGCGCTGTCCAAGGCGAACCTCACCCGCCACGACATCGCCGCCGTCGGCATCACCAACCAGCGCGAGACCGCCGTCGTCTGGGACAGGACCACCGGCAAGGCGGTGTACAACGCCATCGTCTGGCAGGACACGCGCACGCAGAACATCGTCGACGACCTCGCGAAGGACGGCGGCGTCGAACGGTACAAGCAAAAGGTCGGCCTCCCGCTGGCCACCTACTTCTCGGGCACCAAGATCAAGTGGATCCTCGACAACGTGGAGGGCGCACGCCAGAAGGCGGAAGCCGGTGACCTCCTGTTCGGCAACACGGATTCCTGGGTCACCTGGAACCTCACGGGCGGCACCGACGGCGGCGTGCACATCACCGATGTCACCAACGCCTCGCGTACGTTGTTCATGGATCTCGAGACCCTCTCCTGGGACGAGTCGATCCTCGCGGACTTCGGCGTGCCCGTGTCGATGATGCCCGAGATCAGGTCCTCCTCCGAGGTCTACGGCACGGTGCACACCTCGCAGCTCCTGCGCGAGACGCCCGTGGCCGGCATCCTGGGCGACCAGCAGGCGGCGACGTTCGGCCAGGCCGCCTTCCACAAGGGCGGGGCGAAGAACACCTACGGCACCGGCAACTTCATGATCGTCAATACCGGCGAGGAGATCGTCCACTCCAAGAACGGCCTGCTCACGACGGTCTGCTACCGGCTCGGGGACGCGAAGCCCGTCTACGCGCTCGAGGGCTCGATCGCCGTCACCGGTTCACTCGTCCAGTGGCTCCGTGACAACCTCGGCATCATCAAGAGCGCGCCGGAGGTGGAGCAGCTCGCCACGACCGTCGAGGACAACGGCGGCGTGTACATCGTGCCGGCGTTCTCGGGCCTCTTCGCGCCGTACTGGCGTGCTGACGCTCGCGGCGCCATCGTCGGCCTGACCCGCTTCGTGAACAAGGGGCACATCGCACGAGCAGCGCTCGAGGCGACGGCCTTCCAGACCCGCGAGGTCCTGGACGCGGCGAACGCGGATTCCGGCGTGAACATGGAGGACCTCAGGGTCGACGGCGGCATGGTCGCCAACGACGCCCTGATGCAGTTCCAGGCGGACATCCTCGGCATCCCGGTCATCCGGCCGAAGGTCACGGAGACCACGGCGCTCGGCGCCGCGTACGCCGCGGGCCTCGCCGTCGGATTCTGGAAGGACACCGACGAGCTCGCCACGAACTGGGCCGAGGACAAGCGCTGGAACCCGTCCATGGACGAGGCCGAGCGCGAGCGCCAGCTGCGCCTGTGGAAGAAGGCCGTCACGAAGACGTTCGACTGGGTGGACGAGGACGTGCGCTAGCAGAGCCGGCTCCCCGCAGGGGCACCCCCGGTCCGTCCCTCGACGGGCCGGCGGTGCCCCCGCATGCGCGACCGCGCCGGGCACCGCCTCGCGCGCACTGCTAAAGTGAACGCATGCTCCGCGCCCTCCTCCTTACCTAGCCGCACGGTACTCACCGTGCGGCGGCCCCTCCTGTGTGCGAGGGGCTTTTGTGTGTCTGGGCGCAGGCCGCCCCGGGCGCGGGGTCGCAGCAGCAGAGAAGAACCAGAGCAGGACGACGTTCCACCGACAGGACAGGTCAACATACAGTGAGCATCAACCCCGAGGGCGCTCAGCCGGACGAGAACACCTACGACTTCTCCGCCATCGAGGCGAAGTGGCCGGCGGTCTGGGACCGGCTCCAGCCCTTCGCGCCGGCCGACGACGGGTCGCGGGAGCGGCGCTACGTGCTCGACATGTTCCCCTACCCGTCCGGCGACCTGCACATGGGCCATGCGGAAGCGTTCGCGATGGGCGACGTCGCCGCGAGGTTCTACCGGCAAAAGGGCTACGACGTCCTGCACCCCATCGGCTGGGACTCCTTCGGGCTGCCCGCCGAGAACGCGGCCATCAAGCGCAACGCGCATCCGGCCGAGTGGACCTACGCGAACATCGAGACCCAGGCGCACTCCTTCAAGCGCTATGCGATCAGCGCGGACTGGAGCAGGCGCCTGCACACCTCGGATGCCGAGTACTACCGCTGGACGCAGTGGCTCTTCGTACGGTTCTTCCAGAAGGGCCTGGCCTACCGACGCGACTCGCCGGTCAACTGGTGCCCGAAGGACCAGACCGTGCTGGCGAACGAACAGGTCATCAACGGGGCCTGCGACCGGTGCGGCACCCCGGTCACCAAGAAGAGCCTGAACCAGTGGTACTTCAAGATCACCGACTACGCGGATCGCCTGCTGGATGACATGGAGCAGTTGAAGGGCCACTGGCCCGAACGCGTCCTCGCGATGCAGCGCAACTGGATCGGCCGTTCCGAGGGTGCGCACGTGCGCTTCCGCATCGAGGCCGAGGGCGACCTGCCGGAGAGCGACGTCACGGTCTTCACGACGCGCCCCGACACGCTGTACGGGGCGACCTTCTTCGTCGTCGCGGCCGACGCCGACCTGGCCCTCGAGCTCGTCACGCCGGACCGGCGGGCCGAACTGGACCAGTACCGGGAACAGGTCAAGGGACTGTCGGAGATCGAGCGGCAGGCCACGGAGCGCGAGAAGACCGGCGTGTTCACCGGCCGCTACGCCGTCAACCCCCTGAACGGGGAGAAGCTCCCGGTGTGGGCCGCCGACTACGTCCTGGCCGACTACGGCACCGGGGCCATCATGGCGGTCCCCGCGCACGACCAGCGCGACCTCGACTTCGCGCGCGCCTTCGACCTGCCCGTCCGCACCGTCGTCGACACCGGTGCCGAGGATGCCTCCGCGACCGGGATCGCGACGACGGGCGAGGGGACGCTGGTCAACTCTGGCGAGCTGTCCGGGCTGGACAAGGCGACCGCCATCCGCCGCGCCGTCGAGCTGATCGAGGAGCAGGGCACCGGCGAGCACACCATCAACTACCGCCTGCGCGACTGGCTGCTCTCGCGGCAGCGCTTCTGGGGCACGCCGATCCCGATCATCCACTGCCCGTCCTGCGGCGAGGTGCCCGTACCGGACGACCAGCTGCCCGTCACGCTGCCCGAAGGCCTGCGGGGGGAAGCCCTGGCGCCGAAGGGCACGTCCCCGCTGGCCGCCGTGGAGGAGTGGGTCAACGTGTCGTGCCCGTCCTGTGGCGGCGCGGCGACGCGGGACACGGACACGATGGACACGTTCGTGGACTCGTCCTGGTACTACCTGCGTTTCGTGAGCCCGCAGCTCGACACCGCGCCGTTCGACACCGAGGCGGTCAACCGCTGGTTGCCGGTCGGGCAGTACGTCGGCGGCGTGGAGCACGCCATCCTGCACCTGCTGTACAGCCGGTTCTTCACCAAGGTGCTGTTCGACCTCGGGATGGTCGGCTTCACGGAGCCCTTCAGCGCACTGCTGAACCAGGGACAGGTGCTCAACGGGGGCAAGGCCATGAGCAAGTCCCTCGGCAACGGCGTGGACCTGGGCGAGCAGCTGGACCGGTTCGGCGTCGATGCCGTGCGCCTCACCATGGTGTTCGCGTCCCCACCGGAGGACGACGTCGACTGGGCGGACGTCTCGCCGTCGGGCTCGGCCAAGTTCCTCGCGCGGGCGTGGCGGCTCGGCGGCGATGTCACCAGCGACGCCGGTACGGACCCCTCGACGGGTGACCGGGCGCTGCGCTCGGTGACCCACCGGACGGTCGCGGACGCCGCGGAGCTGATGGAGGCCAACAAGTTCAACGTCGTCGTCGCGAAGCTCATGGAACTCGTCAACGCGACGAGGAAGGCGATCGACTCCGGAGCGGGCGGGGCGGATCCCGCCGTGCGTGAGGCGACCGAGGCGGTCGCCATCCTCCTGAGCCTGTTCGCGCCCTACACGGCCGAGGACCTGTGGAGCCGGCTCGGCCACGAGGCCACGGTGGCGACGGCGGGCTGGCCTGCCGTCGATCCGGCACTGCTGACGCAGGAGAGCGTCGTCGCCGTCGTGCAGGTGCAGGGCAAGGTGCGGGACCGGCTGACGGTGTCGCCGGACATCGGCGAGGACGACCTGCGCGAGCTGGCGCTCGCCAGCGAGCAGGTGCAGCGGGTTCTGGACGGCCGCGGCATCCGTACCGTGATCGTGCGGGCGCCCAAACTGGTCAACATCGTCCCGGCCTGATGCAGCGCCGACCCGCGGCTCCGCGCACGGGGACGTTCCCGTGCGCGTAGCCGTGGTCACCGACTCCGCGGCCGGTTTCGCTCCCGGCTGGAGCGCTCCGGGGGGCATGGCCGACGGAGTGCGGGTGGTCGCCATGCCCGTCCTCGTGGGGGACGACATCCTGACGGGTGAGCACGACGACGTCACCGCGCCCCTGATGGTCGCCCTCGCGGCGGGTTCGGACGTCCGCACGTCCAGGCCGTCCCCGGGGCAGTTCGAGCGAGTCTACGAGCGCCTGGCGCAGGAAGGCCACGACGGCGTCGTCTCCGTCCACCTGTCCGGGCTGCTGTCCGGCACGGTGGAGTCCGCCCGGCTGGCGGCATCGCGGGCCGCCATCCCGGTCGAGGTGATCGACACCAGGACGGCGGGCATGGCGCAGGGCCGCGCAGCCCTTGCTGCGCTGGCCGCGGCACGCGCCGGCGCGGACCTGCAGGCGGCTGCCGCAGCCGCCGCGATGGCCGCGCGCACCTCCGCACTCTACTTCTACGTTCCCAGCGTCGAGCAGCTGCGGCGCGGCGGCAGGGTGACCGCCGCCGCGGGCTGGCTGGGCACGCTCCTGTCGGTCCGGGTGATCCTGCACGTACAGGGCGGACGGCTGGTGCCGCTCGAGCGCATGCGGTCCGCGGCGAAGGGAATACAGCGGTTGCAGGAACTCGTCGAGGCGGATGTGTCCGGCCGGGACAGCGGCGTGCAGCTGACGGTGCACCACTTCGGCAACGAGGACGAGGCAGCCGGCCTCGCGGAGCGCCTGCGGGACGTGGCAGGACCAGGGAGCGTCACGACGGCGCCCTGCCCGTCGGTGCTCGCCGCGCACGCAGGGCTCGGCGTCGTCGCCGTCACCGTCAGCGCCCTGCGGACCCCCGGCTTCCCGACCGGCTGAGGCTACCGGCCGCGCGGATGTCCACATAGCGTGGGTCGTCCTGTCGGGCGACCAGGCCTGCTCCTAGCGTCGGACCATGGGAAAGCACCGATGGCCGACAACCGGGCAGGCCTGGGATCCACCACTCCCGCCCTCGTCCTCGCCAGCCGACCCGCTCGCGCCCTCGGGCTCCCGAGGGCAGCCGTCCCCGGGGTACCGGGCACGGCCGGAGCCGGTCAGCGCCGATGAACAACAGGATGCGGCCGACGATGTGCGGGTACATCCTGGGCTCGGGACGGATCCGCGCCGTCGGCTCGTCGGGCACGACGCCACGGGTGAGGGCCCGCCCGGCGGATCGCCGGCGGCGGGCGCCGGCGGGGGAGGCGTTCAATGGCGGATTGCGCGCTCTGCCGCTCTCGTGTGGCTCGGGGTGGCGCTGGCGGTCGGAGCCGCACTGTTCCTCGTCCGCAGTTCCGAGCCCTCGGCTGCGGCGGTATCGGTACAGCTCGACGCCCCGGCATCCGCGCCCGCCGAGGGCGGTGCCGCCCAGGGGGATCGTTCGGGGCCGGCTGGGGAGGGCTCGGACGACGCTTCCCGGGACGGCAGTGGATCGGGCTCTTCCGGCGGTGGTCCTCCGGGCTCCGCCGGGGACGGCGCGGTCCCCCCGGCGGCCGGACAGGCCGACGCAGCGTCCGGGCGCTCATCCGCGGAGGATGCATCGGCGGCCCCTGACCCCGGCAGGGACGGGGGCCTCGTCGTCGTCTACCTGACGGGCGCAGTGGTCTCACCGGGCGTTCTCACCGTGCCTGCCGGCACGCGCCTGTTCGAGATCATCGAGAAAGCCGGCGGAGCCCTTCCGGAGGCGGACCTGGAGGGGATCAACCTCGCTGCCACACCGTCCGACGGCCTCCACATCCACCTCCTGGCCGTGGGGGAGGAACCACGACCAGGGATGGTTCCGGATGCCTCCCCGGTGCCCGGCGGGCAGGCCCCCGGTGGGGACGGTGGGGCTGCGGGCGGTTCCGGTGGGACGGCCGGCGCCATCGACATCAACACCGCCACGCTCTCCGACATCGAATCCCTACCGCGCGTCGGACCGGTCCTGGGGCAGCGGATCATCGACTGGCGGGAGAAGCACGGGCCCTTCGCGCAGACGGCGGACATCGATGCTGTCCCGGGGATCGGGCCCGCGATGCTCGAGGCGATCCTGCCGCTCATCGTGGTGCGGTGAGCAGGACACCGTCGGTACGGGGTGCGCGCGCCGGCCGGTCGGTGCAGCAGGCCAGGAACCGGACCGCGGAACGTCTGTCGGCCAGGTCCGGCAGTACGCCGGACGGAGGGCGCCTCCGCCCCGGAGGAACGGGATGGACGGGCGACCTGCGGCTTCTGCCATCTGCGGCAGCGGCGTGGATCTCGGCTGCAGTAGCCGTCCAGGGAGGAGCGATGCAGGCCACGGCCTGTGGTCTTCTCTCCGCCGCGGTCGGACTGGTGCTCAGCTGCATGGTCTTCCTCAGGCCCGCAGGAGGTGGCGGGCGATGGGCGTCCCTGCCCTCGCAGGCGCTGGCATCGGTCGCGGCCCTGGCGCTGGTCCTGCTCGCCGCGGGTGGGAGTCTTGCTCGCGCGGAAGCGGGGCCGGTGGACGAGGCGATGCTCGACGGCACCCCATTCACGGCCCTCCTCAGGATCTCGGGTGAGCCGTCGTCACTGCCTCCGGGTCCCTTCGGCGGGGGAGACCGCTATCTCGTCGATGCGGACGTGATCGGTGGGGTGCTCCGCGGCGAGACGTTCGCCTCGACCACTCCCGTCGTGGTCATGGGCACGGGACCGTGGGCACGCATGAGTGCGGGCGACACCGTGCGTGTCCTGGGCACGGCGAAACCGGCCGATCGCGTGGGCAGGGCTGCGGCCGTCTTCCTCCCCGCCAGTACCCCGACGGTCGGCGAGTCGGAGGGTTGGCTCGGATACACCGGGGACCTCCGGACACGCTTCCAGGAGCTGTCCCAGCGTGATGGCCGCGACGGGGGCCTGCTTCCGGGCATGGCACTGGGCGACCGCATCGGGCTCGACCCCGATCTCGAAGCGGACATGAGGACCACGGGACTGACACACCTGACGGCCGTGAGCGGCGCGAATTGCTCCTACGTGGTCGCCTTCGCCTTTCTCGGGCTGCGGCTGGTCCGGTTCCCACGACTGCCATCAGCTGTCGGTGCGGTCCTCGCCCTGGTGTGCTTCGTGATGCTGGTGCGGCCCGAGCCCAGTGTCCTTCGGGCGGCCGTCATGGGTGCGATAGGGGTGGCGGCCGTACTGTCGGGGCGGGGGAGGGTGTCCCTGGCCCTGCTGATGCTGTCGATCATCGTGTTGCTCGCGGTCGATCCCTGGCTCTCGGTGTCGTTCGCGTTCATGCTGTCCGTTGCGGCGACGCTGGGGCTCGTGACGGCCGGGCCCGGCGTGGTGGATGCCCTCGAGCGGGTGATGCCGCGCTTCGCCGCTCAACTGCTGGCCATCCCGTTGACGGCGCAACTGTTCTGCACGCCGATCCTCGTCCTGATCCAACCGGCCCTTCCGGTGTACTCGCTGCCGGCGAACGTCCTCGCGTCGCCCGTCGTGCCGGTGATCACCCTGCTGGGGATGGCTGCGGTACTGGCGCTCGTTGCTGCGCCCGTGCTGGCACATCCGCTCGTCGTCGCCGCGCAGTGGGGGACGAGATGGGTGGCGGGTGTCGCCGAGGGCTTCGCTGCCGCGCCCGCCGCGTCGATGCCGTGGCTTCCCGGGGCGCCGGGTGCCGTTCTCGCCGCTCTCGCGTCACTGACGCTTCTGCTGGTCCTCGTCAGGCAGGTGCCACTCGTCGCAGCCTGGAGGCGGGCCACGAACACCTCGACGCGGCCTGGAAGCCGCGCAGTATCCGCGGCATCCGCAGAGCGAGCGGAATCCGGACCGGGGGGAGAGCCCGCACCGGGTTCGGGGAGGCGACGTACTCCGCTGGTCCTCGCCGTCGTCCTCACTCTGTGCCTGGCAGGCGGGGTGGTCCTGTCCGGTCGGTGGTCGGTCCCCGGCGGCGATGCGGGGATGATGGCGATGTGCGATGTCGGACAGGGCGACGGCGTCGTTGTGGGAACGACACCAGGGCACGCGATGGTCGTCGACACGGGACCCGACCCCGAGGCCATGGACCGTTGCCTCGACAGCCTGGGTGTCGAGGTGATCGACGCGCTGGTGATCACCCACCTGCACGACGACCATTACGGCGGCGTGGCGGGGGCGGTACGCGGGAGGACGGTGACCGCCCTCTACTACTCCACGGGTGAGCACGATCTGCCGGCGGAGGTGACCGAAGCTGCGTCGGCGGCCGGACTCGAGCCGAAACCGCTGGATGATGAGACCGCACTCGATCTTGCCCCGCTCCGCGTGGACGTGCTGTGGCCCGTGCGCGACGCAGGCCCTTCGGAGGAGAACAACGCCAGCGCGGTGCTCGAAGTCGAGGTGCCCACACCCGTTCGGCCCGTGACCATCCTGCTGACGGGCGACCTCGAGGAAGACGCTGCTGCCGTGGTGCTGTCCCGAGTCCCCTCCCTGCGGGATGGACGCGTGGACATCCTCAAGGTCGCCCACCACGGCGCCCGGAACGGCGGCACCGCGGTGATCGAGGCCGTCGATCCGATCCTGGCTCTCATCTCGGTGGGTGAGGGCAACGACTACGGCCACCCGCACCCCTCCATCCTGGACGCGCTCGACGCCGCCGGCGTCGCCACCGCCCGCACGGACGAGCTGGGGGCCTTCACGGTGGACCTGGTCGATACAGCGCTCGAGGTGCGCCCGCTCCGATGATCCGCACGCACGTCGGACACCTGCGGCTTTGAGGCACGACGGCGTCATGAAACAGTAGGAGCGCACCTGATGGAAGGAACCTCGCCTCGTGGCAACAAGATCACCGGCCGGCCGCAGCAGCGGTTCGAGCCCGCAAGCGGCATCATGGCGGGAGGTACGGCCGGCGGCGGTCGTCCTGCTGTCCGGCCCGGAGGACTACCTCGCATCGAAAGCAGCCGAATCCATCCGGAGCCAGGTCCGGGCAGCGCAGCCCGAAGCGGAACTCGTTCGGTTCGATGCCGGGGCCTACGAGGCGGGAACCCTCACGATGCACGCCAGTCCGTCGCTCTTCGGCGACTGGAAGGTGATCGAAGCCTCGGGTCTGGCGCAGATGAACGACGCCTTCCTCGTCGACGCGCTCGCCTACCTCACCGATCCTGCTCCCGACGTCGTCCTCGTGATGCGCCACTCGGGCGGGAATCGCGGCAAGAAGCTGCTGGATGCGGTCAAGGCCATGCAGTCCACCGTCGTCGACTGCCAGCCCCTCAAGAAGGACGGCGAGAAAGCCGAGTTCGTCACCACCGAGTTCCGTCTGGCGCGGCGCCGGATCGACCCGGACGCGGTGCGGGCACTCGTCGCCGCCGTCGGTTCGCAGTTACCTGAGCTCGCTGCGGCATGCCAGCAGCTCATGGCCGACACCGCGGGGGACGTCTCGGTGGAGACGGTGGAGAAGTACTACGGGGGCAGGGTCGAGGCAACCGGGTTCAAGGTGGCCGACGCCGCCCTGGCAGGGCGCACGGCGCAGGCGCTGTCGATGCTTCGCCATGCCCTCGCCACGGGAGCGGATCCTGTACCGATCGTGGCGGCGCTCGCCATGAAGGTCCGTGCGGTCGCGAAGGTGCACGGCGTCAGGGGGTCCTCCCTGCAGCTCGCCAAGGACCTGGGCATGGCACCGTGGCAGGTGGACCAGGCGCGGAAGGAAGCCCAGCGCTTCAGCTCCGACGCCCTGGCACGCTGCATCCGCGCCCTCGCGGAGGCGGACGCCCAGGTGAAGGGCGAATCACGTGACCCGGTGTACGCCGTGGAGCGGGCCGTCACCGTGATCGCGCTCGGGGACGGCTGAACGGGGCATACCGCTACGGCCGGTAGGCCGTGACGGTAGGCCGCCGGTTCCCGGACGGCCAGCACTCGGCCCGTTCGAGCCCGGCGGCGCCTGACTGCCGGCGCTTAACCGACGAAGGCCGGCCCCATCAGGAGCCGGCCCTCGTCGAAGGGATGCGCAGCTTAGAGCGCGTTGACCTTCTTGGAGATCGCGGACTTGCGGTTCGCTGCGTTGTTCTTGTGCAGCACACCCTTGCTGACAGCCTTGTCCAGCTTGCGGCTCGCTGCCTGCAGAGCGGTAGCGGCAGCGTCCTTGTCAGCGCCCTCGACGGCCGTGTTCACGGCGCGGATGGCGGTCTTGAGCTCGGACTTGACCGAGTTGTTGCGCTGCCTCGCCTTCTCGTTGGTGAGGATGCGCTTCTTCTGGGACTTGATATTTGCCACGTATGAGAACTTTCTTTGTATTGCGGACTGGGTCGTGAGGGTATTTCGGCCAACCGAAGACTGAGCGGCGTGGGGATACCGTGTGGCGATCGGCCAAAGTGCCCGAAGACCTGCGCGGACACACAGCTATAAAGGTTACCAGAAGGGCGCACGAATCCCCGCCTCCTGATGCCGGTCGCAGGCCAGGCGAAGGAGTCACCAGTCAGGCGGGGAGTCCCTGGCGCCCGAGGAGTAAGGCACCGGGCCGGCGCCTCGGTAGGAGGAGGGCGTCCGCCCCGGGCGGACGCCCCGGGCGGACGCTGGAGGGCGCAGCGGGCGGACGCCTAGGCGAGCAGGTAATCGGGTACCGCCGCAATCACCTGCTCGAAGCGCCGGCGCGCAAGGACGGCCCCTTCGCGCCGGATGTCGTCCGGTGCGATGCGGAGCAGGCGGTCGACTTTCACCTCGCTCGGACGCCCCTGCCGGTCCCAGGCGCCGGTACCGATGTCGATGTAGCGGTCGTCGCGGTCACGGGAGGTGTTGCGGTCCCGGCTCGTGAGCATCAGGCCTAGGAGGGTTCCGCCGTCACGGCCGATCACCAGCACCGGGCGGTCCTTCCCCTGCGCCGGGTCCTCCTCGTACGGGACCCAGGTCCACACGATCTCGCCCGGATCGGGCTTTCCGTCGGCGGAGGGCGAATAGGCCAGCACCGCCTTCCGCCGTCGGCTCTTCGCCTCTCGTGACGCCTCTCGTGACGCCGACGGTCCCGCCGATCCCGCCCGCCCTGGCGTCGCCGGCGCGCCGGCGGGCCGATGGCGGTCCCGGGTCCCCCTCCGCTCGGCCGGAGCCTGGCCCGAGGTGCTGTTGACTGCACGGACGACGCGGCTCGCGAGGGACAGGAGGGAACGGACAGTGATCGCCATGCTCGAATCCTAGCGAGCGCGGCGTCGAGCCCTCCGGGGACTTCCTGCCCGGAACCGCGCGATTGCCGGTGCCGAGCGGCTCCGTGGGACACTAGGGGGTGTGAAACGGCGCTGACCAGCGCCGGCCGCCCCCGAGGATGGCCCGGCCGGTTCCTGCATGCCGATCCTGTCCCGTAAAAGTGAGGAACCTACGTGTCACCCATGGCCCGCACCGCGCCGGTGCCTGCCGCCACCGATCCGGCGATCATCAGGAACTTCTGCATCATCGCCCATATCGATCACGGAAAGTCCACGTTGGCCGACCGCATGCTCCAGCTCACCGGAGCCGTCGAGCAGCGGGACATGAAGGCGCAGTACCTCGACCGCATGGACATCGAGCGCGAGCGCGGCATCACGATCAAGTCCCAGGCCGTCCGCCTTCCCTGGGAGGTCGATGGCACGGCGTACGCGCTGAACATGATCGACACGCCCGGCCACGTCGACTTCACCTATGAGGTGTCGCGGTCGCTCGCCGCCTGCGAGGGCGCGATCCTGCTGGTCGACGCCGCGCAGGGCATCGAGGCCCAGACGCTGGCGAACCTGTACCTGGCGATGGAGAACAACCTCACCATCATCCCGGTCCTCAACAAGATCGACCTTCCGGCTGCCCAGCCCGAGAAGTACGCGGCGGAGCTTGCAAGCCTGATCGGCGGCGAACCCGAGGACGTGCTGATGGTATCGGGGAAGACCGGCGTGGGCGTCGAGGCCCTCATGGACAAGATCGTCCGGGACCTGCCGGCCCCCACCGGTGACCCGAACGCACCGGCCCGTGCCATGATCTTCGATTCGGTGTACGACACGTACCGCGGTGTGGTCACCTACGTCCGGGTGGTCGACGGCAAGCTCAGCCCGCGCGAGCGCATCCAGATGATGTCCACGCGGGCCAGCCACGAACTGCTCGAGATCGGTGTCAGTTCACCGGAGCCGAAGCCGTCCAAGGGACTGGGCGTCGGCGAGGTGGGGTACCTCATCACCGGTGTGAAGGATGTCCGCCAGTCGAAGGTCGGCGACACCGTCACCAACCTGGCGAAGCCGGCGGCGCAGTCCCTCGGCGGCTACGAGGACCCCAAGCCCATGGTCTTCTCCGGCCTGTACCCGCTGGACGGCACGGACTATCCGGTGCTGCGGGACGCCCTCGCGAAGTTCACCCTCAACGACGCCGCGCTCGTCTACGAGCCCGAGACGTCGGCGGCACTGGGCTTCGGTTTCCGCGTCGGCTTCCTCGGCCTGCTGCACCTCGAGATCACGCGCGAGCGCCTCGAGCGGGAGTACAACCTCGACCTCATCTCCACCGCCCCGAACGTCGAGTACGAGGTCACCCTCGAGGACAAGCGCGTCCTGAAGGTCACCAATCCCAGCGAGTACCCTGTCGGAAAGATCGCGGAGGTGCGCGAACCGATGGTGTCCGCGACCATCCTCGCGCCCTCGGAATTCGTCGGCGCGATCATGGAACTGTGCCAGCAGCGCCGCGGTGTCCTCGGGGGCATGGACTACCTCTCCGAGGATCGCGTCGAGATCCGGTACCGCCTGCCCCTGGCGGAGATCGTGTTCGACTTCTTCGACCTCCTGAAGTCGAAGACACGCGGGTACGGCTCCCTGGACTGGAAGGCGGACGGCGACCAGGTGTCCGACCTCGTGAAGGTCGACATCCTCCTGCAGGGCGAGCAGGTGGACGCGTTCAGCGCCATCACCCACCGCGACAAGGCCTACGCCTACGGCGTGATGATGACCGGCAAGCTGCGTGAGCTGATTCCGCGCCAGCAGTTCGAAGTGCCCATCCAGGCAGCCATCGGAGCGCGCATCATCGCGCGGGAGAGCATCCGGGCCATCCGCAAGGACGTCCTGGCGAAGTGCTACGGCGGTGACATCACCCGTAAGCGCAAGCTGCTCGAGAAGCAGAAGGAAGGCAAGAAGCGCATGAAGATGGTGGGCCGCGTGGAAGTGCCCCAGGAAGCCTTCATCGCCGCCCTGTCCTCCGACGAGTCGAAGGACAAAGCCAAGAAGTGACCGCGTACGTTGCGACACGGGGTATCCGGCATGCCTAGCGCCCTCCCGCTCGGCATGCCGGCGCCCCAGGACGGCGTCCTGCCGCCGGCGGCCGCGGAGGGAGCGCTCGGGCGCGACTTCTGCCTCTACGTCCATATCCCGTTCTGCGCGGTCCGCTGCGGCTACTGCGACTTCAACACCTATACGGCCACGGAGCTCGGCGGCGGGGCATCCCAGGACGCCTATGCCGGCTCGGTGCTCGCCGAGCTCGCCCTCGGGGCGCAGGTGCTGGAGTCCTCAGGCGTACCGGCCCGGCCTCTGTCGACGGTCTTCTTCGGCGGAGGCACGCCGACACTGCTCCCGGCGGAGGACCTCGCCTCGATCCTGGTCGCGGCCACCGCGCAGTGGGGCCTCGCGCCCGACGCCGAGGTCACGACCGAGGCGAACCCCGATTCCGTGACCCCGGAGTCGCTGCGCGTGCTGAAGGAGGCAGGCTTCACCCGGGTCTCGTTCGGCATGCAGTCCGCGGTGCCCCACGTCCTCGCCGTGCTCGACCGCACGCATTCGCCCGAACGCGTGCCGCAGGCCGTGCAGTGGGCGCGCGAGGCCGGGCTGAAGGTCAGCCTGGACCTGATCTACGGCACGCCGGGAGAGTCCCTGGAGGACTGGCGGACGTCCCTGTCCACGGCCCTGTCCTACGGCCCGGACCACATCTCCGCCTACGCCCTCATCATCGAGGAGGGGACGCGGCTCGCTTCCCGTATCCGTCGCGGCCTCGTGCCGCCCATCGACGACGACGACCACGCGGACAAGTACGCGCTGGCGGAGGAGATGCTGACCGACGGCGGCCTGCACTGGTACGAGGTGAGCAACTGGGCGCGGACTCCCGCGGACGAGTGCCGGCACAATCTGGCCTATTGGCGTGGCAGCGACTGGTGGGGTGCGGGACCCGGGGCGCACTCGCACGTGGGCGGCACGCGCTGGTGGAACGTGAAGCATCCGCGTCCCTACGCCGACGCCCTCGGCGCGGGCCGCTCTCCCGCCGCCGGACGCGAGGAACTGTCCGGTGAGGACCGATACGTCGAGGACGTGATGCTGCGGGTGCGGCTGCGCGAGGGCCTCGCGACGGACGTGCTGACGACGTCGGGCCGTCGGGCCGTCGCCGGGCTGATCGCCGACGGGCTCGTCGAGCCGGCTGCGGCCTTCGCCGGTCGCGTGGTCCTGACGTTCAAGGGCCGGCTGCTCGCGGACGCCGTGGTGCGGAGGCTCCTGCCCGACTGAGGTCCGAGCTACCAGCGGGGGGTATGGCCGGACGCGACCGCGGTGCGTCGGCGACCGTCGCCAGGCGTGGAACAGGACGGGCGTGCAAGAGGACGGGCGTGGAACCGGACGGGCGTGGAACCGGACGGGCGTGGAACCGGACGGGCGTGGAACCGGACGGCCTGGCTGGAGCTAGCGGATCAGGCGCAGGTTCGCGGGGTAACGGTACGGGCGTCCGCGATTGACCTGGATGCCGGCATTGACCGAGAAGACCGTGAGCGTCACCCAGATGAGCGCGTTCACGACGGCGAAGATGCCACCGATCTCCGGCACGAGCGACAGGAGCCAGGCCGCCAGGGCGAGGATCGTGGGCGGAAGCGTGAAGTTCAGCGCCTCCCTGGACTCCTGCGCCGTGAACGGGCCGCGGTCCTTGAAGATGAGGAAGATCAGCAGGGAAGGGATGAAACCCAGGATCCCGCCGAAGTGGGCCAGTGTCGCGAACTGGCGATCCTCGGATGCCGTCAGTGGAAGGGCTTGTGCCGGGATGCCTTCGAACACCGGCTGCGACTCGCCCCGTCCGTGGTGCTGGTGGTCGGCGGTATTGGACAACGAAATTCCTTTGCTGGCTGGCGGAGAACTCTCCCCGGAAGGTGCTCCAAGGATACGTGGTAACGAGTAGCGGACTGCTCAGGCGGTGCCCGGGGGAGCGGTCAGGAAGTCGATGACCTCCTCGACCCTCCCGAGCAGCGAGGGCTCGAGGTCGGCGTAGGTGCTCACCCCGGCGAGGATCCGCTTCCAGCCGTGGGCCACGGCTGCCTGGTCGGAATGCGGCCACCCGAGCCCGGCGAGGATGCCCGTCTTCCAGTCCTGGTGGCGCGGCACCACGGGCCAGGCGTCGAGCCCGAGGGCGGCCGGTTTCACCGCCTGCCAGACGTCGACATAGGGGTGCCCGACGATCAGGACGTGGCTGCGGGCTCCGGGGACGGTCATCGCCTGCTGCGCGATCCGGGATTCCTTGGTCCCCGGCAGCAGGTGGTCCACGAGGATCCCGAGCCTGCGCTGCGGCCCGGGCCCGAACGCCCTCACCGCTCCCTCGAGGTCGTCGACGCCGTGCAGCGGCTCGACGACGATGCCTTCGAGCCGGAGGTCGTCGCCCCACACCTTCTCCACCAGTTCGGCGTCGTGCCGGCCCTCGACCCAGATCCTGCTGGCCCGCGCCGTCCGCGCCCGGGCGCCCTCGACCCGAACCGAGCCCGACGCCGTCCGCGTGGCCGCCGGAGCGGCGCGCAGGACGGGCGCGACGACGTGGACGGGCTGTCCGTCGAGGAGGAATCCGTGGCCGAGCCGAAACGTGCGGTGCTTGCCGCGCCGGTCCTCGAGCACCATGACATGCAGCCCGCCGGACTTCTCGACGCGGACCACCGCGCCGACGAAACCGCTCTGGACGTCCTCCAGGACCATGTCCTTCTCGACGGGTACGTCGGGCAGGACGGCCCGCTTCGGAGCCGAAATATCCTGTGCTCCCCAGCCGTACTCCATGCCGGCCTGTCCTTCCCACGAGGGCTTCGGCGGTGTGCCGCAGCCCGGGTTCCCAATGCTAACAATCGCTCCGGACGTACTAGACTTGGCACTTGGGTGTGTCGAGTGCTAACTGGCCGGGACCACCCTGGAAGCGTGGTCGTGAGTGCGGGACAGATCCGGAGGTGCACAGGAATGAGTGAACCGCGACGCCTGGAGGTGCTCCGGGCCATCGTCGAGGACTACGTCCATTCGCGGGAGCCCGTCGGATCCAAGGCGCTGGTCGACCGCCACCAGCTCGGCGTCTCTTCCGCCACGATCCGCAACGACATGGCCGTCCTCGAGGAGGAGGGTCTCATCGCGGCCCCGCACACCAGTTCCGGGCGGATCCCCACGGACAAGGGCTACCGCCTCTTCGTCGACCGCATCTCCGAGGTGAAGCCGCTCTCGGCCCCCGAGAAGAAGGCCATCCAGACCCTCCTCGAGGGTGCCGAGGACCTCGACGACGTCATGGACCGGACCGTCCGGCTGCTGGCGCAGCTCACCAACCAGGTCGCCGTCGTGCAGTTCCCCCGCGTCGGTGGTGCGTCCGTCCGGCACATCGAATTCGTGCTGCTCGCACCCCAGCAGATCCTGGTCGTCCTGATCGCGACCAACGGCACCGTGCAGCAGCGCATCGTGCGGACCGATGGCGATCTCCAGGAGGCGGAGCTCGCCGAACTCAAGCAGCGCATCCTCTCTGCCGTGTCCGGCGTCAAGCTGTCGGCGCTGCCGGCCGAGCTCGGGATCGCGCAGTCCCAGTTGCCTCCTGCACTGAGGGCGCACGGGGGTACCATCGTGAAGGCGCTGGAGCAGCTTGCCGGACTCGGACGGGACGACCGGATCCTGCTGGCCGGGACGGCCAACCTCGCGAGGTCCACGGGTGATTTCCCGCTGAGCATCGGTCCCGTCCTCGAGGCGCTCGAGGAGCAGGTGGTGATGCTGAGGCTGCTGTCCGAGATGGAGTACGACGCCCGGGGCATCTCGGTGAGGATCGGGAGCGAGAACCCCTACGGAGGCCTCTCGGGAGCCTCCGTCGTGGCGACCGGCTACGGTCCGGATGCCGGCGCGAAGCTCGGGATCCTCGGTCCCACCCGCATGGACTACCCGACGACCATGGCCGCGGTGCGCGCCGTCGCCCGCTATCTCTCGAGGATCCTCGAGGAGTAGCCCGGCTACGGCAGCCGCAGTATCGCCCGCCGGCACCGCCGGCGAGCAGAAGACAGAAGTCTCCAACAGGAAGTGATGTGCACGAGTGAGTAATCACTATGAGGTCCTCGGTGTGGCGCAGGGCGCGACCGGGGAGGAAATCAAGAAGGCGTACCGCAAGCTCGCCCGGAAGCTCCACCCGGACGTGAACCCCGGTGACGACGCGTCGGAGGAGTTCAAGCGCGTCAGTCACGCCTACGAGGTCCTGTCGGATCCCCAGAAGCGGCGGGTCTACGACACGACGGGCAACGAGAACGGGACCGACAACGGCTACGGCTCGGGCTACTCGGGCTCGGGCTTCGCCTTCCAGGACATCTTCGAGACCTTCTTCGGCGGAGGCGGCCAGCAGCCGGGCGCTCCTTCCCGGACGCGCCGCGGGCAGGATGCGCTCATCAACGTGCGCATCGACCTGAAGGACGCCGTCTTCGGCACGAACAAGAAGATCGAGGTGGACACCGCGGAGGTGTGCCCCACCTGCGACGGCACGTGCTGCCAGCCCGGCACCTCGCCCCGCACCTGCGACATCTGCGGCGGTTCGGGCCAGGTCCAGCGGGCCGTGCGTTCGATCCTCGGCCAGGTCATGACGAGCGCGCCCTGCGGCACCTGCCAGGGGTACGGCACCGTCATCCCGAGCCCGTGCCACGAGTGCAGCGGCGAGGGACGTATCCGCGCCCGCCGCACGCTGACCATCAAGGTCCCCGCCGGCGTCAACACCGGCACGCGCATCCAGCTGGCGGGCCAGGGCGAGGCCGGCATCGCGGGCGGGCCCCAGGGCGATCTCTACGTGGAGATCCGCGTCGCCACCGATTCGACCTTCCTGCGCGACGGCGACGACCTGCACGTGACGCTGAGCGTCCCGATGACGGCGGCCGCGCTGGGCACCAGCGTGCACCTGGACACGTACGACGGCGACCAGGAGCTGGTGATCAAGCCGGGCACGCAGTCCGGCGAGATCCTGACCCTCCGCGGGCTGGGCGTCACGCACCTCAGGAACCAGGGCAGGGGAGACCTGCGGGTCCACCTCAACGTGGAGACGCCGCGCAACGTCGACCAGCAGCAGGAGGAGCTCCTGCGCAGGCTCGCGGAACTGCGGAACGAGGAGTACACGGACGGCCAGCTGGCCAGCAGCGGTTCCGGCGTGTTCGCACGCCTGCGGGAGCGCCTCGGGAACCGCTGAGCATGACGCGACCCCTCTTCTTCGGGCCCGGTGAGGCCGTCCGTGCCGCGTCCCCGGGCAGCGTCTTCGTCCTCGGCGGGGACGAGGGTCGCCACGCGGCGACCGTGCGCCGCCTCGCCGCGGGGGAACGCATCGACGTCTCCGACGGCGCCGGCTACCGGATCGGCGGGATGATCTCCGCGGTGGGGACGGGCACCGTGGACGTCCTGGTGGAGACGGCCGGCCAGGACCCTGCGCCGCGCCACACGCTCCTGCTCGTCCAGGCCCTGGCGAAGGGCGGTCGCGACGAGCAGGCCGTGGAGTCGGCGACCGAGCTGGGCGTCGACGCCGTGGTGCCGTGGCACGCTGAACGGAGCATCGTCCGATGGCGCGGCGACAGGGCGGAGAAGGGTCGGCAGAAGTGGGTGTCCCTCGTGGGCGCTGCCTCGAAGCAGTCCCGACGATCCTTCGTGCCCGAGGTCCATGCCGTGATGGACACCTCGCGGATGGCCGCCTGGGCTGCTGCGACCGTCGACCGCGTCGTCGTCCTGCACGAGGACGCCGGGTCCTCCCTGGCCGAGCAGGTGTCGGCGCTCCGTGCCGCCGGTTCACTCGAGGCCCCGTCGTCCACCGCCGTCGTCGTCGGGCCCGAAGGTGGGATCAGCGGGGCGGAGCTCGAGAAGCTGCTGGCCGTCGGCGCTCGTGCGGCCCGGCTCGGACCCCACGTGCTGCGCTCGTCCTCGGCGGGCCCGGCGGCGCTGGTCCTGCTGAACCACCTGCTCGGGCGCTGGTAGGCCCCGCGAGCGGGTTCCCCTGCTCCGGGGTGGCTACCCGACGACGACCGTCTTCGAGTCCTCGGCCCTGCCGCTGCCGGTGGGGGCGGACACCGTGATGTCGTACCGTCCGGGGGGAAGCGTCACGGAGAAGGAATAGGCACCGGGAGCGCCGTCCTCGGGCAGGATGTCCACCGTGCCGTCCCTGAAGAGAGCGGTGTCGCCGCCCTCGGAGCCGTCCGTGCTGCGGTCGATCCGCCACGAGAGCGAGTCCTCCGAGGCCGGTCCGAGGCCGTGGATGGTCAGCCCGGCGGATTCCGCCTCGACCCCCTCCTGGGGGTCGATGATCCACACGGGAGCGAGAGTCGACGTGTCGCGGGTCCACTCGCCGCCGAGGTCGACGGAATCGAAGGCCCGGTAGTCCGCTGCTCCATCCACGAGCACGACGAGGGAACTCGCCTCGCCTCCCTGGATCAGGCCGGCGTTCGACGCCGCAGCCGTCGCGGTGTAGACGAGCTGCTGCAGGGCGAGCCGCGCGTCGTCCGCACCGAGCTTCTCCGAGAAGGCGTCGGAGGAGATGTCGAGGGTGATCACGTTCTTGGTCGAGATCGAGGACCGTACGCTCGATGCCTTCCGCCAGGGCGAGCGGTAGTCGGGATCCAGTGGCCGCCCCGACGTCATGAGCTGCACCGCATCGGCGATGGGGTCGCCGGTGGTCTCGTCAGGCGCCGCCAGGAATTCCCGGAACAGCCTGTCGCTCCCGTCCACGTCGCCCAGCCAGTAGACCGGCAGGAGCGGGTCGGCAGGGTCCGCCGCCGCCTGGGCCTGGATCGTGGCGTCGGCCGGCCCGGCCTCCGCGCCGGCATCAGCGGCCGAGAGGGGCTCGGCAAGGGCGGTCGTGGGGGCGCTGCCCTGCGGCAGGCCGACATTCGGGGCGAGGAACACGCTGCTGGCCACGAGCACCGTGCCGGAGGCCAGGAGCATTCCGCGCAAGCCCAGGCGGCTCCTCTTCAGGGGGTCCTGCTCGTTCATGCCGGCCCCCTTCCGTCAGGCGCGCCGGTGCGCGGATCGATTCGTGGAATGCGTCGTGGAATGCGTCGTGGTCCGGCGCGTGCTCCGACAGGAGGGCGTCGACCAGGACGCGCACCGCAGGCGGCTCCCGAGCCCGCCGGACCTGTTTCAGCTTGGCACAGGGAGGATGGCACGGCTGCAGGAAAAGGTGCGCACGCGGGGACTGAAACCTGATCGATACGAAGCCGTTGCCGATTCGCGATGAAACCCGAGTGCTGCTCGATCCTCCGTCGGGGAAAGCACAGGGGCGGGAATCAAGGCCGCTCCGCTCCTGTTGACAAAAGACGGATGGCGTAGCATTGGCATTTCTGCGACTCCAGCAGCACATCATCAGGACGACTACTCCACTGAGGGGCGATCAGAGGCCGGACGGCCGAGCTATGAGCGAATCTTCGACAGGCATCAATGCGGCAGGACTGGACACCAGGACGTTCGTCTTCGAATCGACGGCGCAGATGGTGCAGGCGCTGGGCTCCAATGACGAGGCCCTCCGCCTGATCGAGGAGTCGTTCCCCGGCGTCGGCCTCCAGGCCAGGGGTAACGAACTGACCATCACCGGACCGTCGGCGGACGTGCTGCGCACCGAACGGCTCATCGGCGAGATCCGGACCATGGCCGTCAACAACGCCACCGTCTCCCCCCAGGTCCTCGAGCAACTGGTCACGATGCTCAAGACGCAGAGCGCAGCCAGGCCCTCGGAGGTGCTGTCCGTCAACATCCTCACCTCGCGGGGCAAGACCATCCGCCCCAAGACGCTCAACCAGAGCACGTACGTCGATGCGATCGACCGCAACACCGTCGTGTTCGGCATCGGCCCGGCGGGCACCGGCAAGACCTACCTCGCGATGGCGAAGGCCGTGCAGGCGCTGCAGCAGAAGGAGGTCAACCGGATCATCCTCACGCGGCCCGCCGTCGAGGCGGGAGAGCGGCTGGGCTTCCTCCCCGGCACGCTCAACGACAAGATCGATCCCTACCTGCGACCGCTCTACGACGCCCTGCACGACATGATGGATCCGGACTCCATCCCGCGCCTGATGGCAGCCGGCACCATCGAGGTCGCGCCGCTCGCGTACATGCGCGGACGAACCCTGAACGATGCGTTCATCATCCTCGACGAGGCCCAGAACACCACGCCCGAGCAGATGAAGATGTTCCTCACGCGCCTCGGCTTCGGCTCGAAGATGGTGGTGACCGGAGACATCACGCAGGTGGACCTCCCCGGCGGCACGAGTTCCGGCCTGCGGGTCGTCAGCGAGATCCTCCGCGACGTCGACGACGTCCACTTCAGCGAGCTCGACGCCACCGACGTCGTCCGCCACCGGCTCGTCGGCGATATCGTGACCGCCTACAGCGCATGGGACGAGGAGCAGCGCGCCGGCCAGTCCCGCGCCGTCAGGCCGGTGGCAGCCCGATGAGCGTCGAGGTCAACAACGAGTCGGGGTACGAGGTCGACGGGGAGTCCCTCGTCCGTCTCGTCAATTTCCTCCTCGAATCCCTCTTCGTCCATCCCGAGGCCGAGCTGTCGATCATCATGGTGGACACGGCGGCGATGGAGAAGCTCCACATCGAGTGGATGGACGAGCCCGGCCCCACCGACGTGCTCTCCTTCCCGATGGACGAGCTGCGCCCGGGCACGCCGGGTCGGGTGACGCCCGCCGGGCTCCTCGGCGACATCGTGCTGTGCCCCGAGGTCGCTGCCTCGCAGGGTGCGGCGGCAGGTCACAGTACCGACGACGAGCTGCTGCTGCTCACCACCCACGGAGTACTCCACCTGCTCGGCTACGACCACGCGGAACCCGAGGAGGAGAAGGAGATGTTCGGCCTGCAGCGCCAGCTCCTCTCCGACTTCCTCGGTGGCAACGCACCCCAGGAGACCCGCGCTTGACCATCTGGCTCCTCGGGCTCATGGGTTTGCTCTTCGCACTCACCGCTGCCCTCGTCACCTCTGCCGAAGCAGCGTTCAGCTACCTCCCACGGCAGGAGGGTGAAGCGCTCGTCCAGGAGTCGCGCACATCCTCGCTGCGCCGGATCCTCGACGCTCCTGTCGCCCACATGCACGCCCTGCGCTTCTGGCGGGTGTGGTTCGAGATGGCCGGGGCGGTCGCCGTCGCCATCCTCTTCCACGACCTGCTGGACAGCATCTGGCTCGCGGGCCTCCTGGCGACGGCGGTCATGGCGGCGGTCGGCTTCGTGATCGTGGGCGTCTCACCGCGCCAGCTCGGCCGCATGCACGCGCCCGCCGTCGTCCGGCTGACCGCCGGGCTGGTCGCCTTCCTCTGCGCCGTCCTCGGGCCGATCCCGCGCTGGCTCGTGCGGATCGGCAGTTCCATCACCCCGGGCGCCGACCGGGACGAAGCAGCCTTCTTCACGCAGGAGGAGTTCCGGGAACTCCTCTCGCGTGCCTCCGACGCCGAGATGATCGAGGACAACGAGGCGGAGCTGATCCACTCGGTGTTCGAGCTCGGCGACACCAAGGTGCGCTCGGTGATGGTCCCGCGCACCGACATGGTGACCATCGAGTCCGGATCGACGCTCGACCAGGCGATGTCCCTCTTCCTCCGCTCCGGCTACTCCAGGATCCCGGTGATCGGGGAGAGCTCGGACGACATCAAGGGCCTGCTGTACCTGAAGGACGTGGTGGCGAACCTGCACGGGCGTCCGGCGTCGAATCTCTCGCGTCCCGTCGACGCCGACTGCCGGCCTGCCCGGTACGTCCCCGAGTCGAAGCCCGTGGGAGACCTGCTGCGGGAGCTCCAGCGTGAGTCGACCCACGTCGCGATCGTCATCGACGAGTACGGCGGGACCGCGGGGCTCGTCACGCTGGAGGACCTGATCGAGGAGATCGTCGGCGAGATCGTGGACGAGTACGACTCGGAGGTCCCCGAGCAGGAACAGCTCGACGACGGCGAGTACCGCGTCAGCGCGCGCATGGGGATCGACGACCTCGGGGAGCTGTTCGGCCTCGACCTCGACGACGAGGAGGTGGACACGGTCGGCGGGCTGCTCGCCAAGACCCTCGGCAGGGTGCCGATCGTGGGATCGGAGGTCACAATAGACGGTATCGGTCTTCGGGCCGAACGCGTGGAGGGCCGACGCAACAGGGTGTCCCACGTCATCGCGCACCGCCTGCCACCCGGGCACACCGAGCTGGACGAACGAGAGACGATAGAGGCTGACAATGAGCGACGCTGAGCACAGGGCGGGGTTCGTCTCGCTTGTCGGGAGGCCGAATGCCGGCAAGTCCACGCTGACCAACGCGCTGGTCGGGCAGAAGGTCGCGATCACCTCGGCCAAGCCGCAGACCACCCGCCATACGATCCGGGGGATCGTCAACCGCGAGGACTCCCAGATCGTGCTGGTCGACACGCCCGGCCTGCACCGCCCGCGGACCCTCCTCGGGCAGCGCCTCAACGACCTCGTCGCCGACACGCTCTCGGAGGTCGACGCCGTCGGGTTCTGCCTGCCGGCGAACGAGAAGATCGGTCCGGGTGACCGTTTCATCGCCGAGCAGCTGGCTCGGCTCAACCGCAAGCCGCTGATCGCGGTGGTCACGAAGACCGACCTCGTGGACCGGCAGGCACTGACGGAGCAGCTCCTCGCCGTCTCGAAGCTCGGCACGGAGGTCGCCGGGCCCGAGGGCTGGGCCGACATCGTGCCGGTCTCGGCCGCGGACGGCTTCCAGGTGGACACGGTCGCCGAGGTGTTCAGCAAGCACATGCCCGAATCGCCGGTACTGTACCCCGGAGGGGAACTGACGGACGAACCGGAGGCCGTCATGGTCGCCGAGCTCGTGCGTGAGGCAGCCCTCGAGGGCGTCCGCGACGAGCTGCCGCACTCCCTCGCCGTCGTCGTGGAGGAGATGATTCCGAGGGGAGGGCGGAGCGAGGACAACCCGATGCTCGACGTCCACGTGAACCTCTACGTGGAGAGGCCGTCCCAGAAGGCGATCATCATCGGCAAGGGCGGCGCCCGGCTCCGGGAAGTCGGCACCAACGCCCGCCGGGGGATCGAGGCACTCCTCGGAACCCGGATCTACCTCGACCTGCACGTCAAGGTGGCCAAGGACTGGCAGCGCGACCCCAAGCAGCTCGTCAAGCTCGGGTTCTAGGGCACTACTTCCCGGCGTCGCTCGTTGGGATGCGGGGCCGACGCAGCCGGCCGTACGGCCGACCGTACTGCCGGCCGATCACCGCCGGTCCCCTCCGGCATTGCACGATGCAACCTCGGGGTGCCGATTGGGCCCTGACCGGCGCCGACGGCGGCGAAGAGCAGCGACACCCGCCGGCCCTCGGGCCGGTACCGACCACGTCCATCCATCCGAAGGAGCCCGGGCATGACCCGCCGACCGTCCCGTGAGGGCGCAGACAGCGCCAGTGACGCCCCCGCGGCGACATCAGCCGGCACGCCCGGGGCCGGCGAGCCGATCGGACGGCACCTCGGCAGGGGAGGTGGACACCGGGCGCTCAGGCTGACAGCCATCCTCATGGCCTCGGTGCTCGTGGCCGCCGTCGCCTTCGTGGCCGTGCAGGTGTTCCGCCTGCAGTCCAACGTCGTCACCATGCCGCTCAACCTGGCGGACGGCCAGGAGTCCGCCCTCCCCGTCGACTCGAGCACCGATCCGCTGCAGATCCTGATCCTCGGCACCGACACCCGCACGGGCAACAGCGGTGAGTTCTTCGGCAACGAGGAGGACTCCTCCGGCGAGGGGAACTCGGACGTGATGATGCTGATGACCCTCTCGGCGGACCGCGAGAACGTCACGGTCGTCTCCTTCCCGCGCGACCTGCTGGTGCCGCTGCCCTCCTGCGTCAACCCCGACACCGGGGAGGCCTCCCAGGCGATGGACCTGGGGCAGCTGAACGGAGCACTGGGGGAGGGCGGACCGGGCTGCACCGTGGCCGCGATCAACAACCTCACGGGCCTCTCCGTGGACCACTTCATGATGGCCGACTTCAACGCGGTGAAGGAACTGTCCTCCACCCTGGGCGGCGTCGAGGTCTGCGTGGACGAACCCGTGGACGACGAGTACTCCGGACTGTCGCTGCCCGCCGGTACGAGCGAGGTCGAGGGCGACCAGGCACTCGCCTTCCTCCGGACGCGCCACAGCTTCGGAGACGGAGGAGATACCGGACGCATCGCCGCGCAGCAGTCGTTCATGGCCTCGATGGCGCGCAAGGTACGCGCCGAGGGCACCCTGACGAACCTGCCGAAGCTCTACGCCATCGCGGACACGGTCACGCGCAACCTCACGGTCGACGAGGGCCTGTCCCAGCCTCGGGAACTCCTGAAGATCGCGGACCGCATGAAGAACGTCGACCTCGGCAACATCGCGTTCGTGACGGTGCCCACCGAGCAGTGGGTCGAGGACCCGAACCGGCTGGTCCTCGACGAGGACGGCGCCGCGCCGCTGTTCGACGCACTGCGGGAGGACCGGGGGCTCACCGAGGAGTCACCCGAGCCCGCAGCCCCGGCGACCCCGTCAGGACCCGCCACTCCGGAGGCTCCCGCGCTCGACCCGGCGGCGGTCCCCGTCCTCGTCGTCAACGCCACGGCGGACGCCGATCGTGCTGCAGAGGTGCGGCAGCTCCTCGCCGGTGCCGGGTACACCCAGTCCTCACCCTTCGAGTCCGCACCTGCGGAGACCTCGCAGATCCTGTTCGGGACGGGCTACGACGGCGCTGCCGCTGACCTCGCGGCGCGTTTCGGGATTCCCGGGCAGCAGGTGATCTTCAGCGACGCCGTGGTGGGGATCGAGCTGGTCGTCGGTGCCGATCTCGCGACCGGCACCAAGGTCACGGTCCCTCCGCTCGGCAGCGACCTGGAGGGCCAGACGGCCGAGCAGGTGACCTGCCAGGCGTCGTCGGGCCTGTAGCCCCGGCACCACCGCCGGGGTCGGGAGGCCGCTCGCGTCCCTGTCGCACCCGTTCCCCGAGGGAGCGGGTGCGACAGGTCCCGCACCACCGTCGGCGGCGCGGTGCTACCAGATGCGGACGCGTTCCTCCGGGTCCAGCCAGAGCCGGTCCTCCGTGGCCACGCCGAACGCCTCGTGGAACTCGTCGAGGTTCCGCACCACCTGGTTGCAGCGGAACTCGTTGGGCGAGTGCGGGTCGACGGTGAGGCGACGCCGGGCCTCTTCCGGGCGGATCTTCTGCTGCCAGCACGTGGCCCAGGACAGGAAGAACCGCTGCGTCCCCGTCAGGCCGCCGACCACGGGAGCCTCACCGTCCCCGAGGCTCAGGAGGTACGCGCGGTAGCTGATGCCCAGACCGCCGAGGTCACCGATGTTCTCCCCGAGGGTGAGCTCGCCGTTCACGGCCCGGCCCGGGACCTCGGACGGTTCGAGCGCGGCGTACTGCGCCACCAGCCGCCCCGTGAGGGCGTCGAACGCCTTCCTGTCCTCCTCGCTCCACCAGTTGGAGAGACGCCCCGTGCCGTCGAACTGGGAGCCCTTGTCGTCGAACCCGTGACCGATCTCGTGCCCGATGACAGCGCCGATCGCGCCGTAGTTGACGGCGTCGTCGGCCTCGATGTCGAAGAAGGGCGGCTGGAGGATGGCGGCGGGGAAGACGATCTCGTTCATGGTCGGCATGTAGTAGGCGTTGACCGTCTGGGGCGTCATGAGCCAGGCGGCCCGGTCGATGGGCCGGCCCAGCTTGTCGAGCTGCCGGCGGTGCTCGAACTCGGCCGCCCGCAGGACGTTCCCGTAGAGGTCCGACGGCTGGACGTCGAGCGGACCGTAGTCGATCCATTCCTCCGGGTAGCCGATCTTCGTGGTGAACCGCGAGAGCTTCTCGAGCGCCCGGACCCGCGTCGCGTCGGTCATCCAGGTCAGGGCGGTGATGCTCGACTCGTAGGCCGCGATGAGGTTGCCGACCAGCTCGAGCATCGCGGCCTTGTGCGTCGCCGGGAAGTGCCGCTCGACGTAGCGCTGGCCGATCGCCTCTCCCATCGCGCCCTCGACGAGGGCGACGCCGCGCTTCCAGCGGTCCTTGAGGCGTGGCGTACCCGCGAGGTGCGTGCCGTAGAAGGCGAACGCGGCGTCGACGAACCGTTCGTCGAGGTAGTCGGACGCCTGCAGCAGCACGCGGCTCGCCAGCCACTCACGCCACGTCCCGAGGTCCTCGTCGCCCAGGGCGGCGTCGAGCCCGCGCACGAACCCGGGCTGGCTCACGACGAGTTCGGCGGACTGGTGCGGAGCGTCGGTCACGATCCGCAGCCACGGGACGAGGTGTGCTGACAACCCGACGACGTCGTCGTGCTGCACCAGGTTGTAGGTCTTCTGCGGATCCCGGCGTTCCACGCTGCCCATGGACGAGGCGGCCAGCCGCGACTCGAGTGCGAGGACGCGGTCCGCGGCACCGGAGGCGTCCTCGGTGCCGACGAGACCGAACAGGGTTGCGAGCAGGGCGCGGTACTTGTCCCTCGTCTCCGCGAACCCGTCCTCGCGGTAGTACGACTCGTCGGGCAGGCCGAGGCCCGACTGGTAGACGTGGAGCAGGTACCGTTCCGGGTTGCCGGCGTCGTTGCTCACGTACGGGGCGAGGAAGCCCTGGACGCCGGACCGGCTCAGGCCCGCGCTCAGTTCGACGAGCTCCTCGAGCGTCGTCACCGCGGCGATGCGCTCCAGCAGTGGGAGGATCGGGGCGGCCTGCTGGGCCTCGATGCGCCCGGTATCCATGAAGTCCGCGTACAGCGCGCCGAGCTTGGCGTCGATGCCGTCGGCCGGCCCGCCGCCGGCCCGCGCGGCAGCGTCCTCGATGATCGCACGGACCGCGAGCTCGGACGCGTCGCGCAGCGCGGTGAAGGACCCGGCCAGCGGGCGGTCCTCGGGGATGACGGCATCCTTCAGCCACACGCCGTTGGCGTGCCGGAAGAGGTCGTCCTGCGGCCGGACCGTCTCGTCGAGACTGTCCGGATCGAGTGTGCTGATCGTCATGGTGGCTTTCCCGTTCCTCGTGGTGCGGTACCTGGCTGGCCGGGGCGCAGGGCCCCGCAAGCCATCCTATGTGTCGTGCTATGGTGGCAAAGTGCGCGCACAGACGACTCTTCTTCGGTGCCGCGGCGAGGCCATCTAGGACTTCAGAGCTACTGGCCACCCCTCGCCGCGGAGTCTGCGTTGCCCGGCCGCCAGCACCTCAGTTCCGACAGACAAGGCCGATTCCATGCACAATGCACAGAAGACCTCCGGTATGCCGTTCGGCAAGTACCGTCCGTTCCAGGACCAGATCTCCGTGGAACTCCCGGACCGCACCTGGCCCGACCGCGTCATCACCAAGGCCCCCCGCTGGTGCGCCGTGGACCTCCGCGACGGGAACCAGGCCCTCATCGATCCGATGAACCCCGAGCGCAAGCACAAGATGTTCGACCTCCTGGTGCAGATGGGCTACAAGGAGATCGAGGTCGGCTTCCCCTCGGCGTCGCAGACCGACTTCGACTTCGTCCGGCAGCTCATCGAGGGTGACCGCATTCCCGACGACGTCACCATCCAGGTCCTGACGCAGTCCCGCGAGCACCTCATCGAGCGCACCTATGCGTCGCTCGAGGGAGCGGACCGGGCCATCGTCCACCTCTACAACTCGACGTCGGTGCTGCAGCGGCGCGTGGTGTTCAACCAGGACCAGGACGGCATCATCGACATCGCCCTCCAGGGCGCGCGGCTGTGCCGCAAGTTCGAGGAGAACATGGGTGACACGGCGATCACCTACGAGTACTCGCCGGAATCGTTCACGGGCACCGAACTCGAGTTCGCGGCCCGGATCAGCAACGAGGTCTCCGCCGTCTTCGAGGCCTCCGCGGACCGCCGGATGATCCTGAACCTGCCGGCGACCGTGGAGATGGCGACGCCGAACGTCTATGCCGATTCGATCGAGTGGATGAGCCGGAACCTCGCCGACCGGGACAGCATCATCCTCTCGCTGCACCCGCACAACGACCGCGGGACGGGCGTCGCCGCCGCCGAACTCGGCTACCTGGCCGGCGCCGACCGCATCGAGGGTTGCCTCTTCGGCAACGGGGAGCGGACCGGCAACGTGGACCTCGTGACGCTGGGGATGAACCTCTACAGCCAGGGCATCGATCCGCAGATCGACTTCTCCGACATGGATTCGATCCGCCGCACGGCCGAGTACTGCAACCAGCTCAGCGTCCCCGAGCGTTCGCCCTACGGCGGTGACCTCGTGTTCACGGCCTTCTCCGGATCCCACCAGGACGCCATCAAGAAGGGCTTCGAGAGCATGGAGCGCGACGCCGCCGAGGCCGGCGTCGGTGTCGACGACCTCCCGTGGGCCGTCCCGTACCTGCCGATCGACCCCAAGGACATCGGCCGGTCCTACGAAGCGGTGATCCGCGTCAACTCGCAGTCCGGGAAGGGCGGGGTGGCGTACCTGCTCAAGAACGAGCACAGCCTGGACCTGCCGCGCCGCGCGCAGATCGAGTTCTCCGGCGTCATCCAGCGCCGTACCGAGACCCAGGGCGGCGAAGTCAGCGGAGCCCAGCTCTGGTCGGTCTTCCAGGACGAGTACCTGCCCACCCGTACCGAGGGCGGCACGGAGGCCTGGGGTCACTACGAACTGACGTCCGTCAACACGGACACGGCCGAGGACGGTTCCTTCAAGCTGGTCGCCACGCTCCTCGTCGACGGCGTGCAGCAGCGGAAGGCCGCGCAGGGCAACGGTCCGATCGACGCGCTGATCTCCATCCTGAGCCGCGACGGCGTGGACGTGCGTGTCCTCGACTACACCGAGCACGCCCTGTCCTCGGGCGGGAACGCCCGCGCTGCGGCCTACGTGGAGTGTGCCGTGGGCGAGCGCGTCCTGTGGGGCGTCGGGATCGACGCGAACACCACCATGGCGGCACTGAAGGCCGTGATCTCCGCCGTCAACAGGGCCATCCGCGACGCGGCCTGACGGCCGTCCCTTCCACCTGCCGTCCCCGCGCCGGTCGAATGCAGCGGGGGTGGCAGGTGGAAGAATGGTGTCGTGGCTTCCTCGTCTGCATCACGCACCTATCGCACCGAAGGTGTCGTGCTGCGCACCTACAAGCTCGGTGAGGCGGACCGCATCATCGTGCTGCTGACGCGTGACCAGGGCCAGGTGCGCGCGGTGGCGAAGGGCGTACGACGGACCAGCAGCAAGTTCGGATCGCGGCTGGAGCCCTTCATGTCGGTGGACCTCCTGCTCGCGCACGGACGGAACCTGGACGTCATCACCCAGGCCCAGACGAAGGGCGCCTACGGTCACGGCATAGCCTCCGACTACGGGTGCTACACCGCCGCGACGGCCATCGCCGAGACCGCGGAGCGCCTCACCGACATCGGCGAGGCCGGGGGAGCCCAGTACGCCCTCGTGGCCGGAGCGTTCTCGGCCCTCAGCCGCAACCTGCATCCGTCGGAGCTGATCCTCGACTCCTACCTGCTGCGGGCCCTGGCGACCGCCGGCTGGGCCCCCAGCTTCACGGACTGCGCCCGGTGCGGCGTCCCCGGGCCGCACTCGGCCTTCTCGACGCCGCTCGGCGGGGCGGTGTGCCCGTCCTGCAGGCCGCCCGGCGCGGCGTCGCCGGCGCCCGCCACGATGGAACTGCTCGGAGCGCTGCTCACCGGCGACTGGACGATCGCGGACGCATCCGAGAACGGGGCGCGCCGCGAGGCCGCCGGGCTCGTCGCGGCCTTCCTGCAATGGCACCTCGAGCGCGGGGTCGCCTCCCTCAAACATGTGGAGCGTGTATGAAGAACCCCGGACAGCGTCCCGTGGCGCCGTGGCCCCACCCGAGCGGTGAGCGGGCGCCGTCCATCCCGCGCCAGTTCGTCCCGCAGCACGTGGCGATCGTCATGGACGGCAACGGACGCTGGGCCAACGAGCGGGGCCTGCCCCGGACCGAGGGGCACAAGGCCGGGGAGGCGGCGCTGCTGGACGTCATGGCAGGTGCCATCGAGATCGGCGTTCGGCACGTGTCGGTCTACGCCTTCAGCACGGAGAACTGGAAGCGCTCGCCCGAGGAGGTGCGCTTCCTCATGGGCTTCAACAAGGACGTGCTGCGGCGCCGGCGAGATCAGCTCGACGAGTGGGGCGTGCGCATCCGCTGGTCCGGCCGCCGGCCGAAACTGTGGCAGTCGGTCATCCGGGAACTGGAGGAGGCGGAGCGGCACACCGTGGACAACACGACCTGCACCCTGACGATGTGCGTCAACTACGGCGGGCGCGCCGAGATCGCCGATGCGGCCCGAGCCATCGCCGAGGACGTCGCGGCCGGCACCTTGAGGGCGGCGTCCGTCAGCGAGAAGACCATCCAGCGCTACCTGGACGAGCCCGACCTGCCCGACGTCGACCTCTTCCTCCGCACCTCGGGCGAGCAGCGCCTGTCGAACTTCATGCTCTGGCAGTCCGCCTACGCGGAGATGGTCTTCATGAACACCCTGTGGCCCGACGTCGACCGGCGGACGCTGTGGCGCGCCATCGAGGAGTACGCTGCGCGCGACCGCCGGTACGGGGGAGCAGTGGACCGGGCGGCTGCGGGTCCGGCGTCCACCTGACAGCGGTCCCGCAGCCCCCGGAAGCACGCGGTCAGTCGCGCATCACCGGATCGAGGGCGCTCCTGGCATGCGCCTCCGTCGGCACGTATGCGGCGAGCCACCACGCCGCGGCGTCGATGGCGGCCCTCCTCACCGCAGCCCGCGAGAGGAAGACGTCGTGCAGGGCTCCCGGCAGGCGTCGGATCGTCACGCTCGGACCGAGTTCCGCGGCGCGGCGCACCATCGGGGTCACGTCGAGGACGCTGTCGGTCTCCAGCATGGACGGGTTCCAGGTGGCGCTGATCGTCGACGCCGCCGAACAGAGCACGAGCACCGGGGCGTCGATCGACACCCCCCGGGCCAGGGCGGCGTGTCCTGCGAGCACGGCCGCGAGCCAGCCGGCCCGGATGGGGAAGCCCGCTTCCGGTCGCCATGCGGCGTCGATCGGCCACTCGCCGTCGCGGGTGTCACTGATGCTCCGGAAGTAGAACCCCAGCTCGGGCAGCCGGAGCCGCGTCCTGGGCCGGCGCCGCGAGACGGTGTCGAGGATCCCCTGGGCGGCAGTCCGCAGGAGGGCGCTGCCCTGCGTATCGAGCCACGGACTGTTCAGGACGAGGGCGGCGATCCGGCCCGGGTTCCGCGCTGCCCAGAGCGCGGCGGTGAGGCCGCCCGTAGAGTGCGCCATGAGGACGAGGTCCACGGCGACGGGCCTGCCCGCCCTGGCGGCCAGGCGCTCCTCGAGCGCTCCGAGCGCCGCCTCGAGGTCGGCGTCGTAGTCGTCGAGGGATGTCGCGAAGCCCGGGGTCTGCCCGGGCAGCAGGCTCCGCCCGTATTTGTGCAGGTCGAGGGCGAAGAACGCCCAACCGCGGGCGTGCAGCGCCTCGGCGAGTTCGCTGTGGAAGAAATAGTCGCTGAACCCGTGCATGTAGAGCACCGCGCGTACCCGGGCTCCCGGTTCCCCGGGCCGCACCTCCTCGGCGGGCGTGCCGCCGGGCTCGAACGCGACGAGGGTCGCCACCCGCGGGCCCTCGTCGTCGGGATCGAGGGGAAGGGTCAGGGAGCGGAAGGATTCGCCGAGGATGTCCGCCGACCAGAGCTCGTCCATGCCTCGACCCTACCTCCGGTGCGGCGGGTCGCCGGGAATCCCCGGGTGACCCGAGTTGTTGCCCTCGCCGTACGCGTGGAATTCTGGAGGCATGCGCTTCTACCCGACCTTCTTCCGGATCGTCTTCTCCGGCATGGACGCCGAAAGGGCCCACAGGATCGGGTTCGCACTCATCCGGGCCGTGGACCTCACACCGGCGGGTTGGGGGCTGCGCCGCTTCTGCGCGCCCGATCCCAGCCTGGCCACCACGGCTTTCGGCGTGGACTTCCCGTCACCGTTCGGCCTCGCCGCCGGTTTCGACAAGGCAGGCAAGGGCGTCCTCCCACTGACTGCACTCGGCTTCGGGCACGTGGAGATCGGGACGATCACGGGCCAGGCACAGCCCGGCAACCCTGCTCCGCGGCTGTTCCGGCTCGTCGAGGACAGGGCCGTGATCAACCGGATGGGCTTCAACAACGACGGCGCGGCCGCCGTCGCTCCCAGGCTGCGCTCGGCGCGGCAGAGACTGGCCCGGCGGTACGGGGCGCGCCCGCGGCCCGTGGTAGGGGTCAACATCGGCAAGACCAAGAAGGTGGACCTCGCGGACGCCGTCGCCGACTACCTCGTGAGCGCCGGGCAGCTGGCACCGGTGGCGGACTACCTCGTGGTCAACGTCTCCTCGCCGAACACGCCCGGACTCCGGCTGCTCCAGAGCGTCGAGTCCCTGCGCCCGCTCCTCGAGGCCGTGCGCCGCACGGCCGACGAGGCCGCGGGCCGCCATGTGCCGCTCCTCGTCAAGATCGCACCCGACCTGACGGACCAGGACATCGACGACGTCGGCGCCCTCGCGCTGGACCTGGGCCTGGACGGCATCGTGGCGACCAACACCACCATCACCCGCGAGAACCTCGCCACCGACGCCGCCACCGTGATGGCCAAGGGCGTCGGCGGCCTGAGCGGCGCGCCCCTGAAGGCACGGTCGCTCGAGGTCCTCAAGCGACTGCGGTCCGCGGTCGGCGACGAGCTGGCCATCGTCGCCGTCGGCGGTGTCGAGACCCCGGAGGACGTCGTCGAGCGCCTCGACGCCGGCGCCACCCTCGTGCAGGGCTACACCGCGTTCCTGTACGAAGGTCCCTTCTGGGCGCACCGCATCAACCGCGGACTGCTGCGGTCCCGCCGGACTCCACCCGCCTGACCGTGCCACCCGCCTGACCGTCGCACACGGAAGGAGCCGGGCCCCTCGGGGACCCGGCTCCTTCGCTTCCGCTCGTCCTGCCCGTCGCGGGACGGTCAGGAGGGGTACTGCCCCCGGCGCACCTGGGGCTTGGGGAGGCGCAGCCGGCGCAGCTGCAGCGCCCGCGTCACGCCGTACCAGAGATCACCCTGGCTGGGGGAGCCGAACTTCTCGGTCAGCTTCTTCTTCAGCTTGCGGCGCAGGAGCACGCAGTCGACGATCACGGCGACGATGAGCACCCAGAAGGCCATCAGCACGGCGCTCTGCACGGCGAGGGACTGGAAGAAGCTGAGGATCACGAACACCAGGGCCGCGATCATGAGGAACTCGCCGATGTTGACGCGGGCGTCGACGAACTGCCGGATATACCGACGGTTCGGGCCCTTGTCCCTCAGCGGCAGGTAGCGCTCGTCGTCGGTGTCGAGGGCCTGGCGCATCCGCGCGCGCTCGTCCCGGACCGTGGAACGGCTCTGCTCGCGTGCTGCCTTCCGATCATCGGGGACCAGGGGTCGCCTGCGGGCGGCCTGCTGGACGCTGCGCTTGGGCGTGGGAGCGCCCTTGCCCTGCGCGCGCTGCGCTTCGGAGGTGCGTGAAGCGCTGTCAACGACTTCCTGGGCAGGGGGGGCTTGTCTGTTTCGTCCGAACACCCTTTCAGGATACCGGGTCCCCGCACCCGGCCTGCCGGTCCGCCCTGGAAAACCGGCGGCGGGTCCGGAAGCCGCTGCCGGAAGCGCAGCGCGGTGGCGCACCCATCGGTCGGGATGCGCCTGTGTAGGGTTCTGGCATGACTTCGATGAATACCCCTCCCGGGCAACCGCACGAGCCGTCCCCTGCCGGCGAGCAGCTCCGAGCAGCCGTCGACGCAGCATTCCCCGGCATCGTGGAACAGCTCTCGTCCCTCGTCGCCATCCAGGGCATCGCCTGGGAGGCCTTCGACGCCACGGAACTCGACCGCAGTGCCGAAGCCGTTGCCGAGTTGATCCGCGGCGCCGGGATCGACGACGTGCGCATCCTCCGCGTCGACAACGGCGGGACACCGGGCGGTCCCGCCGTCGTCGCCCGCCGTCCAGCCGCTGCGGGCCGGCCCACCGTCCTGCTGTACGCACACCACGACGTCCAGCCGCCCGGAGACCCGGCGCTCTGGGAGACCGAGCCCTTCGTCGCCACGGAACGCAACGGCAGGCTCTACGGCCGGGGAGCGGCCGATGACAAGGCGGGCATCATGGCGCACGTCGGCGCCATCGGAGCCCTGACCCAGGTCCTGGGGGATTCCTTCGGCGTCGGCGTGACGCTGTTCATCGAAGGGGAGGAGGAAGCGGGCTCGCCGACGTTCCGCGCCTTCCTCGAGACCTACCGGGACGACCTCGAGGCCGACGTCATCATCGTCGCCGACTCCAGCAACTGGAAAGTGGGCGTGCCGGCGCTCACCACGAGCCTGCGCGGCCTGGTGGACGGCACCATCGAGGTGCAGGTGCTCGATCACGCCGTGCACTCGGGCATGTTCGGTGGTCCCGTGCTCGACGCACCGACCCTCCTCGCGCGCCTCATCGCGACACTGCACGACGACGCCGGCGACGTCGCGATCGCGGGACTGCAGGGCGGGGACGTCGCATCGGTGGACTACGCCGAGGAGGACTACCGCGCGGACGCCTCGGTGCTCGACGGCGTGGAACTCGCCGGAACGGGATCCCTCGCGTCGAGGCTCTGGCACAAGCCCGCCCTGTCGATCATCGGCATGGACATACCCAGTGTCGCCCTGTCCTCCAACACCCTCCTCCCGAGGGCGCGAGCCAAGTTCAGCCTCCGGCTCGCTCCGGGCCAGGATCCGCAGGAGGCGATGGAGGCGGTCCGCACCCACGTGGAGTCCCACGCGCCGTTCGGGGCGCGGGTGACCTTCACGCCGGGGGAGACGGGCAGCCCCTTCCGGACGGACACCAGCGAACCGGCGTCGCGCCTGGCCCTGGAAGCCCTGCACGAGGCGTGGGGAGTGGAGCCCGTCGAAGCAGGCATGGGCGGCTCGATCCCCTTCATCGCCGATCTCACCGAGCTCTTCCCCTCCGCCCAGATCCTCATCACGGGGGTCGAGGACCCCGACTCGCGGGCGCACAGCGCCAACGAATCGCTCCACCTCGGCGAGTTCAGGAAGGCCGTCCTGGCCGAGGCCATCCTGCTTGCCCGGATCAATGACGGAGGCCTTGACCGCGGGTAGCCGCCGGGGCCGGACAGGAGGGCGGAAATGTTTCCGCCCTCCTGTCCGTTATGAGGAGAGCGGGCCCGGCGTACGATTGGACAAAGCCGTGTGCGCCACACCGCGGACGGTACTGAGAGCGGACACACCCCGGTGGAGTCCGAGCTAGGAGAAACACTATGAGCACATCGACCACCGAAACAGGGTCCCTCCAGGAGTCCACGGAACTCCCGGTGCACGAGGTCGCCCTGTCCGACGTCGCAGCCGGCAAGGTCCGCAGCCTCCTCGAGCAGGAAGGCCGCACCGACCTGCGCCTGCGCGTGGCCGTCCAGCCCGGCGGCTGCTCCGGCCTGATCTACCAGCTGTACTTCGATGAGCGCGTCCTCGACGGCGATGCCGTCCGGGACTTCGACGGCGTCGAGGTCATCGTGGACAAGATGAGCGTGCCCTACCTGTCGGGTGCGTCCATCGACTTCGAAGACACCATCTCGAAGCAGGGTTTCACCATCGACAACCCCAATGCGGGCGGATCCTGCGCCTGTGGAGATTCCTTCCACTAGCACGCGGAAAAGGGGCCCGGAACGAACCGTGAAGGTGTGTTCCGGGCCTTTTGCATGTCACCGGATCGTCGGTCTTACGGGTAAGCTCTACAGTGAGTAGTAAAACTGGATGTGCACCCCGGGCAGCTTCATGGGCGGGTGGCAACGCACGTAGAAAAGGAAGGTCCGTCTGTGAGTTCGCAGGACCGAACCGGTAGCAAGCGCGTCAGGATCGCAAAGATCTCCAGCATCTCGCTGGTCGGCGCCCTCCTACTGACCGGATGTTCGGCAGAAGCCCAAAAGGGCTGGCTTCCGGCAGACCGGGACAACACCAACCACACGGGAATCATCACCGATCTGTGGGTCAACTCGTGGATCGCGGCACTGGTCGTCGGCATCATCACGTGGGGCCTGATCATCTGGTGCATGGTCGCGTACAGGCGCCGGAAGAACGACACCGGGTACCCGCGGCAGATGAGCTACAACCTGCCCCTCGAGATCTTCTACTTGACGATCCCCCTCTTCATGGTGCTCGTGTTCTTCTACTTCACCGAGCGCGACATCGCCACGATCGACGCCCGCGTGGAGGACCCCGACGTCATCGTCGACGTCCGCGGCAAGCAGTGGTCGTGGGACTTCAACTACGTCACGGAAGACAAGTTCTCCACGGGGGTGCAGGCGCACCTCACGGGTGAGGAAGGCCAGGTCGAGGACCTGCCCACCCTGTACCTGCCCGTGAACAAGAGCGTGGAGCTCCAGCTCAACGCCCGCGACGTGCAGCACTCCTTCTTCGTCCCGGCGTTCCTGCAGAAACGCGATCTGTACCCGGGCCGCACGAACTACATCAACCTCACGCCGACCAAGGAGGGCACCTTCGCAGGCAAGTGTGCCGAGCTGTGCGGTCAGTACCACTCGGAGATGCTCTTCAACGTGAAGGTCGTCTCCCAGGAGGAGTTCGATGCGCAGATGGCGCAGCTGGAAGACGGTCAGCTCGGCGACGAGTACGACCGCGATTCCTACCCTGAGGATGATCCCGATACCGACCCAGCCAGGAGCAGCAGCTGATGTCCACCTTCGAATACACCCTTGAGGAAGCCGGCACCGTAGCCGCTCCACGCGTCGTGCCGAGGTCCAAGGGACGCATCATCGTCAGCTGGATCACGTCGACCGATCACAAGACCATCGGGTACATGTACCTGATCGCGTCCTTCGTGTTCTTCTGCTTCGCCGGCGTGATGGCGCTGGTCATCCGCGCCGAGCTCTTCGAGCCGGGCATGCAGATCCTGCAGACCAAGGAGCAGTACAACCAGCTGTTCACGATGCACGGCACCGTGATGCTCCTGATGTTCGCGACCCCGCTGTTCGCCGGCTTCACGAACGTCATCATGCCCCTGCAGATCGGTGCCCCCGACGTCGCCTTCCCGCGCCTGAACGCGCTGGCCTTCTGGTTCTTCCTCTTCGGCAGCACCATCGCGGTCTCGGGCTTCATCACACCCCAGGGGGCGGCGTCGTTCGGCTGGTTCGCGTACGCGCCCCTGTCCAGCACGACCTTCTCGCCGGGCGTCGGTGGCGACCTCTGGGTCTTCGGCCTCGCCTTGTCCGGGTTCGGCACCATCCTCGGCGGCGTCAACTTCATCACCACCATCATCTGCATGCGCGCTCCCGGCATGACGATGTGGCGCATGCCGATCTTCACCTGGAATGCCCTGATCACGTCCATCCTCGTGCTGATGGCGTTCCCGCCGCTCGCCGCGGCCCTTTTCGCCCTCGGAGCCGATCGTCGCTTCGGGGCCCACATCTTCGACCCCGAAGCGGGCGGTGCCATCCTCTGGCAGCACCTCTTCTGGTTCTTCGGGCACCCCGAGGTGTACATCATCGCGCTGCCGTTCTTCGGCATCGTCTCGGAGATCTTCCCGGTCTTCAGCCGCAAGCCCATCTTCGGCTACAAGGGCCTCGTGTATGCGACGATCTCCATCGCGGCCCTGTCCGTCACCGTGTGGGCGCACCACATGTACGTGACCGGCGCCGTCCTGCTGCCGTTCTTCGCCTTCATGACGATGCTCATCGCGGTGCCGACGGGCGTGAAGTTCTTCAACTGGATCGGCACGCTCTGGCGCGGTTCGCTGACGTTCGAGACCCCTATGCTGTGGAGCCTCGGGTTCCTCGTGACCTTCCTGTTCGGTGGTCTCACCGGGATCATCCTGGCCTCGCCCCCGCTCGACTTCCACGTCTCGGACACCTACTTCGTGGTGGCGCACTTCCACTACGTGGTCTTCGGCACCGTCGTCTTCGCGATGTTCGCCGGGTTCTACTTCTGGTGGCCCAAGTTCACGGGCAAGATGCTCAACGAACGCCTCGGCAAGATCCACTTCTGGATGCTGTTCCTCGGCTTCCACGCCACGTTCCTGATCCAGCACTGGCTCGGTGTCGAAGGCATGCCGCGCCGGTACGCGGACTACCTGCCGGAGGACGGCTACACCGCCATGAACCAGTTCTCCACCGTCGGCTCCTTCGTGCTCGGCGCTTCGCTGATCCCGTTCTTCTGGAACGTCTACATCACCTGGCGCACCGGCAAGAAGGTCGAAGTGGATGATCCGTGGGGCTTCGGCGCCTCGCTCGAGTGGGCGACCTCGTGCCCGCCCCCGCGCCACAACTTCACCTCCCTTCCGCGCATCCGCTCGGAGCGCCCCGCGCTGGACCTGCACCACCCCGAGCTGCAGCAGACGCACACCCCCGACGACAGTGCCGCCAGCTTCATGGGCTCGGCGGACCGAAAGGACGCCAAGGCATGAGGATCGAGAAGAACCTGTTCCTGATCGGCCTCCCGATCTTCGTCGTGATCGGTGTCGTCTACGGTGTCCTGACCGAGTTCTCCGAATGGGTGGGGTTCCTCGGAATCCTCCTGGTGGGCGGCTTGGCCGGCATGATCGGCTTCTACCTGGCGTTCACGGGCAAGCGGGTGGGTGAGCGGCCGGAGGACCGCCTGGACGCCGAGATCCATGAGGGCTCGGGCGAGCAGGGACACTTCAGCCCGTGGAGCTGGTGGCCGCTGGTCCTCGGCCTGTCGGCCGCAACGGGGTTCCTCGGCATCGCCATCGGCTTCTGGATCATGTACATCGGTATGGGCCTGGCCGTGATCGCGCTGGTCGGGTGGGTCTTCGAGTACAGCCGTGGGGACCACGCGCACTAGTCCTACGGGACGCCAGACGACAGGGAGTCCGCCGCGTGCGGGCTCCCTTCCGTTTAACTACAGTCAGTACTGCGGCCGGTCCGGGCAGCAGGGGGAGTGAGGGGTTGACCATCGTGACGGTACTGCCACGACCGTTCGACGCGGAGCCCCTGGACTACGCCTCGGGGGTCCCGAAGCATGTCCAGTTGCGGGAGAGCCTCAGGCGCTACGTGCGGCAGTTCGGCGAGCCCGGGACGAGCATCCCGTCGGAGCGCCGGCTGAGCCAGTACTTCGGAGTGGCCCGCATGACGGTCCGGCAGGCGATCGATGCGCTCGTGGCCGAAGAGGTCCTCGAGCGTGTCGTGGGCCTGGGGACCTTCGTGGCGCGCAGCAAGATGGACCTGCACATGAAGATGACCTCCTACACGGAGGAGATGATCCGGCGCGGCATGGTGCCCGATGCGAGGGTTCTCAGCTTCGAGCAGCAAGGGGCGTCCCCCCTCGTGGCCCGGGAGCTGCAGATCGAGGTGGGCCAGCCCGTCGTGCGCTTCCGACGGCAACTCCTCGCCGACGGCGAGCCCATGAGCGTCGACGAGAACTTCATCCCGGCGCACCGGGTGAAGGGCATCCTCGACGATCCTCCGCCCACATCGCTCTACAACGTCCTGAGCGAGAGGTACGGCCTCGTCATGGAATGGGGCGAGGACACGATCGAGGCGACCGCAGCCTCGCCGTCCATCGCGAGGCTGCTCAATGTCGAGATGAACGCGCCGCTGCTGAAGATCCAGCGCCACGCGTACGTGGCCCGCGCTATGGTCGACTTCTCCGTGTCCTACTACCGGGCGGACCGCTACAAGCTATGGGTGCCGCTGCAGCGGCCCGGTCTCCGGACGCCCCGCGCCTACAGCTCCAAGCGCCTGGGCTAGCTCCTCGCCCGTCGTCCGCCGCGCGGGGTCAGGCACGGGCGAGGAAGACGGCGAATGCCGCACCGATCACGGCACCGACCAGATAGCCTGCCGCGACCTGGGCCGGCGTGTGGGCACCGAGGCGTACCCGTGACCATCCCACCGCTGCGGACATGAGGGCGAGTGGGGCCGCCCCTGTCCCGAAGAGGGAGAAGCTGCCGACCGTCACGAATGCCGCGACGGCGCAGTGGGCGGACAGCTTCCACCACAGGTTCACGACCAGCACCGCCACGACGCCGGCCACGGTGCTCAGCACCGCAGCGAGCACCGCCCGGGGGGTGTCGAGGAGGGCGAGTACGCCCAGCCCCGCGGCGATGGAGACGAGTGTCGCCGCGAGCACGGGCGCCCGCTGCCGGCGGTCGCTGATGTGGTGGTCGGACAGGTGGCCGCTGCGGACGAGGAGGAGCACGCCTGCCAGGGGGAGCCCCGTGGTGAACCCGACGGCGACGACGGCCGCGGGGATGCCGTCGGGCCATCCCGCCGCGCCGAGTGCAGCCGACACCAGGAACAGGGTCACGAGGATGGCGGGAGCGAAGACTTCACTGAGTACACCCGCGATCCGTGTGCCGGCGGGACTACTCGTTCTCGTGGTCGGGGCGGGCACGGGTGGACCTTCCGTCGTGGGCCGTCAGGGGATCCGGAGGAGCGGGGGAGCCACAGCGTGCAGAAAGGGCCCGGACGGAATGAACTGGTCCCCGGATGTTGGACTGGCTAAGTAAGTAGGTTAGGCCGCGAGGGTCTGAGCACGGTATTGCACCGGGCTCAGGCCCTCGAGCTTT